>JAXHTS010000086.1 GCA_034190085.1 Spirochaetota bacterium | reverse complement strand
CTTATGGCAAGTCTCACATTTCCTTGCCTCACATTCTGGAAGATGATCTTGATGGTTAAAGGGGAGGGGCTTCTTGGCCTGAAGGTTTATTATCATATCATAGGATTTCTGGACTATAAAAAATGACGATATCCCAATTATAATAAAAGGGCTTAGAAATAATATTATTAAACGCTTCACAATCATTCTCCTCTTCCAATATTGTAGGGGGAATATATTCAAAAAAAATGCCTACTCAATGAGCCAATCAATTTAGATATATAAAAAATATTCCTCATTTCAGCCTTTTTAATTATAAACTTTCAATTTCTTTCGATATTCTAATTGTGCATCTTGATGTCAATTAAAAAAATGGAAAAAATATCATTTTATAGTGATCTTCTTTAGCACTTGAGGGTTGACGGGAACTGAGGCTGGTTAGGGCATTTTATTTTTACATTTATGAAATATTGTATAACCACAAGAGAAGACATAAGGCGTGGATATCGAACAATAGAGGACGATGGCTATGTAGTATATAGACAAGAGATGAGGGAAAAGATGTCCGAAGATCATGCGAAAGCAATATATTCTAAAAGAGCAGGTAGTATTGAGCCAGTTTTTGGACAGATTAAAAATAATCGCAATTTTACTAGATTTAGATTGAAGGGTCTGCAGAAAGTAAAGCTCGAATTTCTAATAATGGCAATAGCACATGACCTGAGGAAAATAATGAAATATGTTAATGGTAATAAAACTAGTTTATGTATAAATGGATGCTAATAAAGTAGTGATGGGGTAAAGAAATATTATTAAGATTAAAATATGTAAAAATTCACCCCTGTTCCCGCCAACCCTCCCAGCCCAAGGTGCACAATTGAACACGAGATTAAAAAAGGATTGAAAAAAAAAGGCTATTATTCAAAGCTGTTGACAAATAGTCGATAGGGAAGGATTAAAATATGGGGAACAAAATAGTGAAAAAAGAAGGTCTGGCTGAAGAGGTAATCCGGATGGTGATTGAAGCTCCTGAGATTGCCAGCAAACGAAAGCCGGGTCAGTTTATAATTCTTCGGGTTAATGAAAGTGGGGAGAGGATACCGCTAACCATTGCTGATTCTGATTCTGAATCCGGTACAATTACTATTATTTTTCAGGTGGTTGGCAAAAGCACAATGCTGCTTAGAGATGTTTCTGAAGGTGAAGAGATCGCTGATATTGTTGGCCCTTTGGGGACGCCGACTCATATTGAGAATTTTGGAACAGTTTGCGCAATCGGTGGTGGTGCTGGCACTGCTGTAATCTATCCCATAGCAAAGGCTTTAAGAGAGGCTGGGAATAGACTAATTTCAATTGTAGGCTCTCGCAACAAGGGCTTGTTGATTTTAAGGGAAGAGATGAGTGTGATAAGCGACCGATTATTGATTGCAACTGATGATGGGACAGAAGGAATACATGGATTTGTGACAGATGTTTTACAACAGATTATTGATGAAGGAGAAAAGGTTGACGTAGTTTTTGCAATTGGGCCATTGCCTATGATGAGAGCCGTCTCTGAAATGACACGTCCTCTAGGAATAAAGACTATTGTTAGTTTAAATCCTATTATGATTGATGGCACGGGTATGTGTGGATGTTGCCGTGTAATAGTTAATGACGAGACCCGTTTTGCCTGTGTTGATGGTCCAGAATTTGACGGACATGAGGTTGACTATCAGAGTCTTGGTAAGCGTCTTAAGGCTTATCAAGAACAGGAGAAGGAAGCGTGCAGGTGCTATGAATCCAGATAGCGAATAGGATAAAGGAGATAATAATGAGTGAAAATCAAGAAGAAGTTAAAAAGAAGAAGGAACGCCTGCCAAGACAGGCAATGCCTGAGCAAAAACCTGATGAGAGGAAGAAGAATTTTGAAGAAGTCCCTTATGGGTATAAACCCGATCAGGCAAAAAAGGAAGCAAGTAGATGCCTGCAGTGTAAAAAACCAAAATGTGTGGAGGGTTGCCCTGTAAATATTGATATCCCTGCTTTTATTAAACTAATTGAGGAGGAGAAATTTACTGAGGCTGCCCGTAAAATCAAGGAGGAGAATGCGCTTCCTGCGATCTGTGGGAGGGTGTGCCCTCAGGAGGAACAGTGTGAGATAAGATGTATCCTTGGAGCTAAAGGGAAAGACAAACCTGTAGCTATTGGAAATCTTGAGAGGTTCGCATCTGACTGGGAGAGAGAGTATGATGAAGTAAAGATTCCTAAAATCCAGCCTTCAACTGGAAGGCGCATCGCAGTAGTGGGATCTGGCCCTGCAGGTCTCACAGTTGCTGGTGAGCTTCGAAAATTTGGTCATGATGTTATGGTATATGAAGCCCTGCATAAGTCAGGCGGTGTGCTTGTCTATGGAATTCCAGAGTTCCGTCTCCCGAAGAGTATAGTGGAGGCTGAAGTGAATTATCTTAAGGAGATGGGAGTTGAGGTAAAGAATAATTTTATTGTTGGTAGAACGAAGACTATTGATGAACTGCTCTCAACTGATTACGATGCTGTGTTCGTTGGTTCTGGAGCAGGAGCTCCAATGTTTTTGGGTATACCTGGTGAAAATCTAAACGGCGTTTTTTCGGCAAATGAATATCTGACAAGATCTAATCTCATGAAGGCATATCAATTTCCCAAATATGATACACCTATTATTCGTGGCAAAAAGGTAGCCACAATCGGAGGTGGGAATGTTGCAATGGATTCAGCAAGAACAGCTCTCCGCATGGGAGCGTTATCTTCTAATATCATTTATAGGCGATCAAGGGAGGAGCTTCCGGCTAGGGATGCTGAAATTCATCACGCTGAGGAGGAGGGTATCATTTTCGATTTCCTTACCCTCCCAACAAGAATAATGGGCGACGAAAGAGGTTTTGTGAAGTCTATGGAATGTCTAAGAATGGAATTGGGAGAGCCGGATGATTCTGGTCGGCGTCGTCCTGTTCCAATTGAAGGTTCAGAGTTCACAATCGATGTTGACACTGTAATAATTGCAATCGGGAACAAACCCAATCCATTGATACCTTCTACTACAACTGATATTGAGATAACAAAAAAGGGGACAATTGTTGTTGATGAGGAAACAGGTTTGACATCAAAGCCTAAGGTTTATGCAGGCGGTGACGTAGTTACAGGAGCAGCAACAGTAATTCTTGCTATGGGTGCAGGAAAAATTGCAGCAAAGGCTATAGACGAAGTGCTTAAATCTTCATAAATTCGATAATAATAGCTTCTCATTACAGATAGAATTGATAATATATAGAAAGGACCTGTGTTATATATAGATATACAAAATGGATAAATCATAGATTATTTGTAACTACTCAGCTATACTTGTTTTTTCTTAACAATTTCTAGAAAATGCTAGTTATTTTGAATATTTATGAACATATTTGATTCATTTGCTTATTTAAAAGTATTACTATTTTGTACATTATTAGTTGTTTGTCGTCTTTTTTTTCTATAGCTGAGTAGTTACGATTATTTTTGTAATAGGAAATCATATTTCAAATACTATAAATCTTGACTTTTTTTAGTCAGATTTTTTTAATGGAGAGTGATTTCCATTAGGAGGGACTCATGCAGGAAGAAAACTGTTCTCATAAATGGGAGATGGTCAATGTTGTCCAGTGCTTTATTGGAACAGAAAAATGCAATCATTGCGGTAAAGTAGTTAGTTTTTCCACATCTGAATATAATCCGCCTCACGATGAGTATCGAGAGGGGGATCATTACTGGACGATTATGGATACAGCTCAATCTATACGGTTTGAACTCAGATGCACAGATTGCGGTAAATTGGTTAAATACAATGAGTTGCTGGGCCTCATGATGTGTACAGGTTGTGATGAAAATTGTAAGGTAAATGCCTTAATGAGAGAGCTTGAGCCAGAACGAACCTGGATCTATGTAGCTTTTGGGTATCTACCTATTGACGAGGTTGAACAACTGTCAGCGGAGAAGATCCAATATCTAGAGGATTATTACAATCAGAAGCGCAGGTCTATGCATTCTAGGATAAAGATTGTTTCCCATGAAATGGTAGATAACATATTCACTTGTTATGCAGAGGTGATTAAAGACGCTAATTTGCTAAATATGCCCTCTGGGTAGAATAGGGTATTTATTGTTTATATATTTTCAGGAGAAAATCAATGAAGCTTCAAGAATTAATTGAAAAGTTGGATTTAACAGTCTTGACCAAACTGGAAGAGAGGAATGTTGAGGGCGCTTTCATAACTGATATGCTTTCTGATTTAATGGCAAGTGCTAAGGCCGGTAATATATGGTTAACTGTGCAAACACATAAAAATATTATTTCAGCTGCTAATCTGTTGGATATCTCTGCAATACTTATTTCAAGTGGGAAGACTGTTCCCCAAGAGACAATAGATTTAGCCAATAGATTTCATGTGATAATTTTATCATCTACAAGGTCAACCTTTGAATTAGCAGGCAAATTAATTGAGGTAGGATTGAAACCCTAATAAAGAACCGCTATCTCTGGATTAAATTTCTCTATAATAAGAAAAATTTTCTGTATAAATGAGTAAAAAGTCAGTCAACTTGAGTAAATTTAATTGTTGACTATAAATCTCCATGCAAGAAGTGACAGTAGAGAGACCATTGTCGATGAATGAAGGGTCAGATACCATCCATCGACAATATAGAATGGTATATTGACCTACATGTCTGGGTGATCAGGCAGATTAAAAATCTTCTTTATGTTAGTTTCAGGTCTTATTGGCAATTCCATCCTCTTGCTATTTAGATATGAGGAAAGATAGATTGCATGAATTGCTTCCATTGCCTTGTACCCATCTAAACCAGAGGATGTGATCTCAATATTATTCCTGTTAAGGGTCTTTTTAACCTCTAGGTATTCCCTCTTAAAGTAGTTGATGCCTTTGGTTTTCGAGAAGGGTTTTTCTGAAAGATCTCGAAAACCGCTATAGAGTCTGGATTTCCTGTTAATATAGATGCGCTCATATCCATTACCGATTACAATTTTTCCTTTTGTTCCGGATATGTTAAGTTCAAAGACAAAGTAGTCTCGGCTGCCTCCAGCTTCAAGAAATATATCTATTCCTCTTTCAGTTTTAAGCCATGCAGTAGCTCTATCCTCAAATCCACAATCCCTGTTATCTCTGTCTATCTCTCCGAGAGCAGATTTTATCTCGCCAAAGAAATATCTTATTATATCGATCATATGAGTTCCATCATGAAGCAACGGCCCTCCTCCTTCTCCGATGTTTGAATTCCCTCTATAAGGTGAGGTTAGTATAGATGCATTAACAGTTTTTATATCTCCAATCTTACCCTCTGAAAGCAATCTTTTTACGTTTCTATATCTCGTTTCATATCTCCTTTCGTGGTTTATGATAAGGGCAACATTGTGCTTTGCACATTCTTCTATTAACCTTTTTGCCTGAATAAGATTTGAGGCTATTGGTTTTTCACAGACGATAGTCCTTGCATCATTATTTGATGCAAATATACCAATATCCGCATGGCTGTCAGTCCAGGTCCCGATGATAACCAGATCTGGTTTAACACTTAGTATTAACTCTCTATAGTCTATAAAGCAATTCTCTTCTTTTATGTTTGCGGATTTTGCAAATTTATATAATCTCTCCGTGTTTATATCACAGGCATAATTTATCCTAAGGCCTGCTGCTCTAGCACCTCCATAATGTGTACACGGCTTCTGTCTTAATGAATCATTCTCAAGCAAGAAGCCAATTCTTCCGCAGCCAATTAGGGCAATCTTTAAATCTCTCATTTATGTATACTATTATCCCTATCCTTTTGTAAGCACTTCCTGTTATATGGTTTATGCTGTGGTTTTCGCATGGGTGATGAAAGAAGTGCCCTTTGGAGAAAGGTGTTTTTAATAAATAGAGACTGTTTTTTAAAATGTTCTTGTGCTTTAGCCTAAATATTTACATTATTTTATCAGCAAAAATAGCAATAACTCAACTTGATTGACTTTTTACTCATTTATACAGAGAATTTTTCTTGTATAGAGCAATTTAATTACGTCAAGGGTAAAATCCCTTCGGGACGGCAATGCCTCCCTTGACGTAATTAAATT
>JAXHTS010000085.1 GCA_034190085.1 Spirochaetota bacterium | reverse complement strand
GCTAAGAGTAGTTGTTTCTGGTTCTGAAATACCTACACTCGAAGAGTATGTTGTCAGATAATCGATCGATCATATAAAACCACCATCGTTAAACCGCAGCTGGATTTTCCAGCTGCGGTTTAACGTTTGTAAGCTGTGTCCATGCACTGAACTATTCAAGGAATTATTATAAAGTGAATTGATGTCACTTGTAGTATCAAGCTATTGCCTGCTAAAGAATTGACAGCCTTTCTTCAAGAATCATATCCCAGAAGTCTTCGCTGTATAGGGGATTGCTTGCAAAGAAAAAGAAGTGACTATTACATCTGCAATCGGATGAGCCAAATCCCTTTATTCCCTTCCCTCCTAATTCTATTATCCTTTCAGCAAGAATGCATTCAATATCTCTATGAGTTACGATTGGAATATCCATAATAAGTTTGAAATGATTTTTTATATAATCCACATGCCAGTGTTTTTTTACGCTATTTCTTCTGTGGTATTCTATCCTTTTGAAGAGATTCTTTTTTCCGCTACCAACATATATGTAAAATCCCTCTGGAAAGGATATTCCTCCTAAATGCCCCACATCCGCAATCCTACAACTTGAGTTGCTATAGATGAGGAGATAAGAGCCTGAGGGCTTAACATGGGGTAATATGATTTCAACCTCCTTTAATCCATTAATATCAAGATTAACCCCATATTCTACAGAGAAAGCAGATATTTGAATATTCTCTTTATGATCCACCAGTGTTTTATAGAATTCAAAGTCAGTATGATAGTTTGGAATAAAATAGTCAATATTGCTATGAAAGATAAGGAAGACAAGCATTCCCTTCCCGCTATGGGATAATGCCCTGATATGTTCCACACCCCTGATGGTAGGTGCATCGGGGAAGGAAGCTGTATTGTCCCATGCCAGGGTAACTGATTTTAACTCAATAAAGAGTTTATCCCTGTCCCCTGATAAGTTTTCGGATAGAGAAAAATCGAATCGATGATCTCTAAAGCATGGTTCTCTGGTAATTGAATCATAGTCCCCTTGCATTGGGACCCTCTTCTCTGTGAGGAGGTCGTAGAATATACGATTGCTGGTTATTGAATCTATAAATATTGGCTTGTCCTTGTATATCACATACTGTAGTCTGTATGGGTGTTTGCCTGAAGAGGGTATTAGCATTACTCTCCTTCCAGGGTGCAGCAATTCAGAAAGCCTGCCGGTATTCGGTATGTAAACAGAACAATGATTGCCATCAATATCTACTATACCTACAAAGCGGTTCAATCTTATTATAAATTTGGCTTCAATGTAGTTATCATTAACCATATTATTCTAGGGGGTTCTGTTATTTAAGTATGAAGTTGAAATCTATCCATGTTTTAATTAATGTAGCATATTTGTTCATATCATAAAAATCAAGAATATCTCATAACTTTGGGTAGCTACAATAATATTGGTTAGGTGTGAAAAGACTGCAAAAGGATTTCAACATTAGGCTTGCTTATTAAAATAGAAATTGAATCCCCTGAAGGATTGAGTAATAATAAAATGGAGTATTATGATATTCCTGAAAATTGTAGCACTTTATACTTGACACAAGAATACCCCTATCCTAAATTCCAACAAAAAGGACAATCCCTCTAATTCCCATTGTCTGTAATTTTAATAAAAGTCCTTGGATAATTAACAATCAATAATAAAAATAATTAAATCCTGCATATTTAATATTAAATATTTTGTGCTTGCCAAGTATTATATAAGATTTAACAGTCACGTAGTTCAGTTGTTATTAATGATTAAGATAGTATGCATTTGAATGATTTCATATTGAGAATGATTAGTCTTGTCAATAACTGTTTTACGGTAAGGTTAGATCGAATACAATAAAAGGAGGTTAGTATGGTTGGAATACGTTCATATGGAGGTTATATTCCTCGCTATAGGTTGAACCGCGGTACGATTTTTAAGAGCATGGGTTGGATTAATCAGGCTAATATGGCGTATGCACGCGGTGAGAAGGCTGTGGCTAATGTTGATGAAGATTCTCTTACCATGGCAGTGGCTGCAAGTTTGGATTGTATCGGTGGTTTTAATCCATCCGAAATGGGTGGTGTTTATTTCGCTTCAACAACATTTCCCTATAAGGAGAGACAGAACGCTGGCATTATTTCAGGTGCATTAAGAATGAATGATAATGTGAGGACAGCAGATTTTGCCGGTTCACTCAAGTCTGGGACAACGGCCTTGATATCCGCAATTGAGGCAGTCTCATCCAATGGAACCAAAGATATGGTTGTCTGTGCCTCTGATTGTCGTTTGGGTAAAATGGGGAGTCCGCAGGAACTCATAATGGGCGATGGCGCTGCTGCCTTTTTGGTTAGCGATAAGGACGTGATTGCTGAATATAAGGGTTCATATTCTCTATCATGTGATTTCGTTGATCATTATCGAGGCAGTTTTGCAAAATTTGATCGACAGTGGGAAGATCGATGGATCAGGGATGAGGGATTTGATAAGTTTATTCCTGAAGTCGTTAATGGTTTGTTGAATAAGTGCAATATGAAGATGGATGATATTGCCAAGGTGATCTATCCCTGTTATTATGCTCGCGAACATCAAAAACTGGCAAAGATGTTTGGATTGGGTGATGGTAGGGTTCAGGATACCATGTTGGGAGAGGTTGGAGAGATGGGAACAGCTCAACCGATGGTGATGCTGGCAAAGGCTTTAGAGGACGCTAATCCTGGGGATAAGCTTTTAGTTGTTAGCTTTGGAAGTGGTTGCGATGCTATTTGCTTTGAGGTGACTAATAATATAAAGAACTTATCTGCAAGGACAGGAGTTTCAGGAAGCTTGGCCAACAAGGCTGAATTGGATAGGTATGAGAAATATCTTACCTGGAGAGGCATTATTGACGCGGACATAGGCTTGAGGGGAGAGGAAGATGTTTGGGCTCGATGGTCAGTGAATTGGAGAAACAGGAAGACAATATTGGGATTCATTGGCAGCAAATGCAAGAAGTGCGGGACACCACAATTGCCGCCACAACAGGTTTGCGCAAATCCAGAATGCGGAGCTATTGATCAGATGGAAGATTATAATTTTGCTGATAAAACTGGTAAAATTTTCAGTTATACTGGAGATAACCTTGCAGCATCAATGGATCCTCCGCAGCTATATGGAAACATCGATTTTGATGGCGGCGGCAGGTTTACAATGAGTTTTACTGATTGCACATTGGAATCAATTGCCGTAGGGATGCCTATGAAATTTAGCTTTCGTATTGTATACTATGATGAAAAACGAGACTTAACAATATATTTTTGGAAAGCAGTACCTAAATAAGGGGGTGTAATTATGGGTAGTATTAAAGATAAAGTTGCTATTTTAGGAATGGGTTGCAGCAGTTTTGGCGAGCGATGGGATTCTTCCGCAGAAGACATGCTTGTAGAGGCCTATGTAGAATGTCTTGAAGATGCAGGAATAGAAAAGAAGGATATAAATGCTTGTTGGATAGGAAGCTGTATGCCTGAATTCGGTATGGGTGGCACAGCGTTGCCTGTGGCTAGAACATTGAAGTTGCCATTTATTCCGGTTACCCGTGTTGAGAATGCATGCGCAACTGGCAGTGAGTCCTTTCGGGGAGCCTGCTATGCAGTAGCCTCTGGAGTGTATGATATTGTTCTAACTATGGGGGTTGAGAAGACTAAGGATACTGGATATGGCGGATTGCCAATGGCTGGCGGTTTTGGCGGAACACTTTCAACAGTAATCGGTCCAAACATGTCAGCCCCTGGAATGTTCGCTCAATTAGCCTCCGGTTATGAGGCTAAATATGAAGTTCCTATGGAAAGGTTGAAGGAAGCGATGGCTCATATTTCCTGGAAGAGTCATCAAAATGGGTCTTTAAATCCTAAAGCACATTTACAAAAAGCGGTATCAAAGGAACAGATATTAGCTGCCCCCATGATTTCATATCCGCTGGGATTATTTGACTGCTGTGGAGTGAGTGATGGGGCTGCTGCTGCGATAGTAACAACACCAGAGATAGCCAAGAGCATCAAGAAAAATCAGGAAATTGTTAAGGTTAAGGCTCTGCAAATTGCGGTAAGTTCAGGAGAAGAAGTATTATGCAACGAGTATGATGGGGCTAGCATAATGACTACTTCAAGGGGGGCCATAAAGGCTTATGAGGAAGCAGGAATAACGGACCCCCGAAAAGAGATAAGTATGTTTGAAGTTCATGATTGTTTCTCCATAACAGAGTTGAGCACCTATGAGGATCTTCAGCTATCCCCACGGGGAGGAGCAGTAGATGATATCCTCAACGGATTCTATGACCTCAAGGGTGGTGGAATTCCATGCCAGAGCGATGGAGGACTCAAGTGTTTTGGCCATCCTATTGGGGCATCTGGATTGAGGATGCTTTATGAGATGTATAATCAATTGTTAAGAAGATGGCCGGAAGAGAGGCTGGTACCGGATCCAAAGTTTGGGTTAACTCATAATTTAGGAGGCATGCCAATAAATAATGTTGTTAGCATCAATATTATTGGATTATAATCTATACCAGATTATTAGCCGGATAGCCTCAATAAGGCGAATAATAATTACTTAGCATAAAAAACAACTCCCTAATCCAATCTGCGACTGATGGGGAGTTGTTTTTTATATTCATCAAATTACATCATATATAGTAAAATATTCTTATTGGCTCTCCATAATTGCCAATTGATGCTTCTTTAAATCTCCATCCCCTACGAGAGTAGAACAATTTTAGGTTCGATTCATCAGGAATTGAAGTAAAGAGAAATAGTGTATTGATGGCGAGTTCTTTCCCTTTATCTATTACGGAATTAATAAGCATTGTGCCTATCCCGCGATTTCGAAATTCATGCAAAACATATAGGGAAGCAAGCCATGGATTGATATCTTTGCGATTCCAAAGATCATTCTCTTTAAGGGATACCATCCCTACTGGAATTCCTTCGTCTATAGCAACCCAGCTGATAGGCATTGATCTCTCATTAGTTCTATTTTTATAGGATTTAATAATGATATCAAAGTCGATATTTCTACCTCTATACCATTCTCTGTAAGACCAGAAGGCAAGGATTGGTGCATAATCAGGGCATCTGCTTAATAATTTTATAATAGCCATATGCTAATATCTGATGAAATAATTTAGTTCATCAATAATATCTTAGTGGGAATTGATCCCTTTCTGTATTTAAGTTGTGAACAGGAGGAGAAGAGTGTTCAATTTTTCATTCCAAGGGTTCCTCCGGGATTCATAATGCCTTTATTATCAAAGTAGTTTTTTATAGCTTGAAGTAATCCCAATCCAATATCCCCGATCTCCAGCTTCATCCAGGGAGAGAACATCTTGCCTATACCATGATGATGAGATAGTGATCCACCGCTAACATGAATTTTGTCTATTATACCCTTTTGAAATTTTTTATAATCATCTATATTGTTGTTTTTGTTCATCTTTGAGAGGAACGTAAAATAGAGATTTGCCCCGTTTTCATAGCAATGGGAAAGATGAGTCATGCAAAGGGTATTGGGTCTTCTCTTGATATATTTTCTAACGGAGTTCCAGAGTGGGAGGAGATTTTCCCATGTTACCGCAGTCTCCAGTGTGTCTGTCATTATTCCAATATCCATTAGGGGATCTCGCAGATATGAGCTTGTGTATCTCTGCTTGAGCCACTTAATTGTAGGGGATGAGCCGATACTGAAACCGCCGTTCTTCCGAGCAATTTTTTTAATCTTTTTTATTACGAACCTTGTATAATCATGATCACCCTCAACGCTGATAAACATTAAACAGCGTGACATCGGTTTGTATCCTAGGAATTGGAGTATCCTATCGCTGATCTTCCCGCTCTCACCCTTCATTTCAAAGGAGATGTCTGTTTCTTCAGGATCTGAGACTCGAAAGATATAAGGCTTGCCGAATTGTCCCTGCATAACCTCTCTCATTGCTATAATGGCGGAAGGGAAGTCTTTAAAGATAAAGGATGATAGTCCAGTGTTGTGAGGGAGATATTTTCTTATCTTCAAAGTTATTTCAGTTAAAATCCCAAATGTGCCCTCAGAGCCTATTAGGATTTCATCAATATCAGGGCCTAATGCAGCAGCGGGGTAGTCTTTTGTTGTAATTATACCCTTTGGTGTAACCATCCTCATTGATAGTACAATGTCCTCGATCTTTCCATATCCTGTCGAAGCCTGACCCGCTCCCCTGGTACATACCCATCCACCGACTGTTGAGTATTCAAAAGATTGTGGAAAATGTCCGCATGTATACCCCTCTCCGTGATTGTTGAGATATTCTTCAAGTGCTGGCCCTGTAATGCCTGGCTGCACTGACACAGTGTGATTAACCTCATTTATTTTTATAACCTTGTTCATATAGCGTGTCATATCCAGAGATATGCCCCTCTTTGGTGTTTCAATCGCTCTGGTAACAGAGGAGTGCCCCCCAAATGGAGTAATGGGTATTCTGCCTTTGTTGCATATCTGTAGTATCTTTATGATATCATCCTCGTAACGGGGATAAACAACTACATCAGGAGGATTGTCTATTTTCCCAAGTCTTAACTTTAATAGATCGATGTAGGCCTTGCCATAGGAATGATAAGCTCTATCGAAATCGTCCAAACTGACATTATTTTCTCCAACTATATTCTTTAGTCCATTAATTACTGTTGGTGTTAATCTGCTCTTCTTTTTTAGTTTAACCTCGTCATGGCCAGGAAGAAATACTTCTTCAATATCTGAATCGCTAAGACTAAAGGCTCTTTTGATAAATTCAAGCATCTCCTTATCAAAGATCTCTTCATGAGTAGGATTTCCCCATTTAAAAATATTTCTATAGCTTTTATTGTTCATCTCCTCCTCCAGATATTATACAATTTGACTGAGACGCAGTGGAATGAAATATCATTTCCATAAATGGATAATATGTATCAAAGGGCAATTCTCTCTTCTTAATTATTTGCATTGGCAAATGATGTCTATGAGACTAAGGGATTGATTTTTTATTTAGGGAAGGCTTAAGGCTTTGTCTGCATCTGATATCTCTTTTTGTAACTTAGAGTCATCCCAATTAAGCTCTTCAGCCGCAATTTTTGCGATCCTTTGTAAAACACTATGCCCAGGGTGACCTAATTGGCCTATGCTGGTTCGCCTAAATAAGATATCTTTTAGGGTTCTAGCCATTTCGTTTCTAACTGAATATACGACTTCTGCCAGTATCTCCCTATCTTCGTTTATCACTTCAGCATACTCTCTGTTTGATCGCGCAATTTTTAAAACCTCTTTAGATTCAGTGCCGAAATCCTTTCCTAAATATTCCATAGTCTTTTCATTATAATCATTATTTTCTGTTTTAATTGTTTTTAGAAAAGATGAAATATCTCTTATTTCGCAACCATATAAATATCTTTTTTCTGTTTGCGATTTTCCAATAGATCTGTTTATTTTTTTCTCAACAATTTTCATTGTATTGGCCGCTAAATTTCTACTGGTTGTGTATTTCCCCCCCTCTACAGTGATTATCCCCTCAAAGCCATCCACTGCATTATCGTAAATCTCGTATTTTCTCGATGAATCATATGTGCCTTCGGTCTGGTCATCAATAATTGGTCTAAGACCCCCATAAGCAAATTTAATATCGTTGTAAGCCAGCTTCACATTACCGAAGGATTTATTTATCTCTCCTATGAAGTCTTCAATACCATGCTGTGTAACCCTATAATTGTCGGGATTTCCAATATATTCCTTATCTGTTGTGCCTATAAGAGAATGCCCTTTCCAGGGGATGAGAAAGAAATGTCTTCCATCTTTTGGCATGAGCACAACAGCATGTTGATTAACAAGTTTATTTGTTATCAGATGTATTCCCTCGGATCTCTTTATGTGATGTTGGGATTCTCCATGTTCAGCGATATTCAGTATGATATCTGCCCAGGGGCCGCCGCAATTTATGGTTAATCGCCCTTTCATCTCTATTTCTTTATTGTTAAGCTGGTCAATAACCTTAACACCTTCAATTTTTTTCTCATCCGAATAAATAAAACTATGAACCTTGGCGTGATTTGATACCTTGGCTCCATGTCTTAATGCGGACTTTATAAAAGATAGCGTGAGTCTTTCAGGAGAGATGCTTTGGCAATCATAATATATAGAGGCCCCAGTCAATCCCTTAGCAATGACATTGGGCTCAGCCTCTAAAGCCTCTTCCCTTGACATTGATTGGTGTTTGGGTAATCTTTTTGTCTTATCCCACGTCCATTTCCTATCATAGGAGAGCAGATCATAGATGTTGAGCCCTGTCTTTATGAGCCATTTGTTGGAATTGAAGCCATTATAGTGTGGAATCATAAATGGTAGGGGGTATACAAAATTAGGGGCAATATTTTCCAAATACCTCCTCTCTCTCAGGGATTCACGAACAAGGGAAAACTCGAAATTATTTAGGTATCTCAATCCTCCATGTATGAGCTTTGAGGTAGCAGCAGATGTCGCTCCCCCGAAATCATCCTTCTCCAGTAGGGCAACCTTTAGTCCCCTAAGTGATGCATCGTATGCGACCGCTGCACCTGTTATTCCCCCTCCAATAATTATAATGTCAAACTCTTCTTTATGATAATTTTCGATAAAACGGTTCATGGCTATCCTCGTTAAATTATAATAGTAGAAATAAAATATTAAAAGATATTTTTATATTCTCAAGCTTGCCATTATATTAAATTGTGGATATTTATATTCAGATAAATTATAAAACTTTTAAGATATGTCAACCATTAACTGTAATTAGTAAAAAGCTAGTGAATTATTCATTAGTGTAATAATTGGATAGAAGGGTATAATATTATAAAAATTTTAATTTACATGATATAATTGCTATGGAAGTAATAATTTTAGAATTCATATCATAATAAATTATTAATGGCAAACTTAGGGTAATGAATAAGGATACATTTTGGATGAAATAGTATACAAGCCAATAGGATTGATCCATTCTCCTTTTATTGAGGTCAAGGGGACACCAATACAATCAGCTGTAGCCAAGGGCATTGAAGGAAGGGTGGAAATATTCTCTGAATATGCTGAAGGATTAAAAGATATTGAGGGCTTTTCTCATGTCTTTTTAATATATCACTTTCATCTATCTATTAAATATTCCTTAAGAGCAGAGCCCTTTTTGGACAAGGAGGAACATGGAATTTTTGCAATACGAAGCCCGAGTAGACCGAATCCTATTGGCATATCGATTGTGCGTATAGTGAGGCTTGAAGGAAAAATCCTCTACATACAGGATGTTGATATATTAAATGAAACGCCTCATTTGGATATAAAGCCCTATGTGCCGGAATTTGACAAACGGGAAGGGACGAAAATCGGTTGGCTCGAGAAAAATATACATAAAATCCATTCAGCAAGGGATGACGGAAGATTTGCGGTATAAATCCCATATTTGGGATAACTCGATTATGCTATTGACACAGGTTATTCATCACAAATAAGGAGAAAACGATTCATGTTAGAAGAAGGGTACACACATCTATATACAGGAAATGGGAAGGGCAAAACTACAGCAGCCTTGGGGCTGACATTAAGGGCGGCGGGTGCAGGGCTTAGATCAATAATCATTCAGTTTATGAAGGGACAGCATTATAATGAGTTAAATTCAATAGAAAAACTTAGCGGTCTGATCCAAATCGAGCAATATGGTAGCAAAAAGCTTTGCAGGGTTGATGATGAAAGCTATGATGAACATTATAGGTTATGCCAGGATGGATTAGTCCGTGCTCATGAAATAATTGATGATGATAGATTTTCAATTATAATACTTGATGAGATAGTGACAGCATTTCAATTTAAGATGGTTGCAATGGATAAAATAATAGAAATCATTCGGAGAAGACCAAAAAATAAAGAGCTAGTCTTAACAGGAAGGGGGGCAACACAGGAAATAATCGATATCTGTGATCTTGTTACTGAGATGAAAGAGATTAAACACTATTATAACAAAGGTGTACTAGCCAGAATCGGAATTGAGATATAGTCTATAACCTGTCTTTCAGGTATTGGGCAATCATTCTGTCATAATTGGATGTGCACTCGAAGACCTTGACCGCAAGTTTGAAGTTTGTCTCTTTTGAGATTGCTCCTCGATTATTCTTCATCTCATCAATAATCATATTGTAATCTGAGGGATCAATAACAACGGTTACACTTTCACAATTTTTAGCACCGGAGCGGAGCATAGCAGGTCCACCAATATCAATGTTCTCGATTGCATCAGCCAATGTGCAACCTTCTTTTGAGATAGTTTCCTTAAAAGGGTAGAGATTTACCACTAGCATATCAATCTCCATAATGCCATGGTCCTTCATTACATTAGCATGTTCCTGATTTGATCTTACACCCAAGAGGCTGCCATGAATTTTTGGATGAAGGGTTTTAACCCTCCCGTCAAGCATTTCGGGAAATTCAGTGTATTCTGAGACATCCATTATTTCAAGGCCAGATTCACGCAAAGTCTTTGCTGTTCCGCCAGTGGACAATAATTTGACTCCAAAGGTAATTAACTCCTTTGCGAAATCAACAACTCCATTTTTATCAGAAACGCTTATTAATGCTCTCTTGATATTCATGATTCACTCTCCGACTCATATAATCATCAGGTGTGATTTGTCTTTTATTGTTATGGGCAACATAATTTGTAACAAATAAGAAAAAAGTAAAGTAAAATATAGTAATTTATGAGAAATGATCGTTTATATGGCTATAGGGGAGTTAATTTTCGGGCTAATAGGGAGGTTATAGTAATTTGCGTCATATCTTCTGGTTTTATCTTGACATTAACTAAAATCGAAATTATTTTTGTTTCAATGGATAATCGAAAGGGGCGATTAGCTCAGTTGGTTAGAGTGCCTGCTCGACACGCAGGAGGTCGTTGGTTCAACTCCGACATCGCCCAAAATTTTTTTAGGAGAAATCTTTGAGTGATCAGATACAAATAGCTCTACCTGATTCCTCTATCATGACAGTAAGTGATGGCTTATCGGTTTATCATATTACTGGCAAAATTGGACAGGGACTCCAGAAGCAGGCATTAGTAGCGAGAATCAACGATAATCTCGTTGACCTCTCATTCATCGTAGACTCAGATGCTTCCATCGATGTGCTGACCTTCGATTCTGAAGAGGGCAGGGATGCCTTTTGGCATTCATCCTCACATTTAATGGCGCAGGCAGTTAAGAGGATATTTCCAGATGCTAAGTTGGCCATTGGGCCAGCTATTGAAAATGGATTCTATTACGATTTTGATGTTAAAAGGGCTTTTATACCAGAGGACTTGGATAAAATTGAAGCGGAGATGAAGAGGATCAATGAGGAGGATCTAGCGATATCCCGTGAGGAACTTAGCAAGGCTGAGGCGATTGATCTTTTTAAATCATTGAATGAGCCATATAAGGTTGAGCTAATTGAGGAGATGGAGGGGGATGCTGTTACAGTATATCGCCAAGGGGAGTTTGTCGATCTCTGTAGGGGACCCCATCTTTTAAGGACTTCATATATCAAGACCTTCAAATTGCTCTCCATTGCAGGCGCTTATTGGCGTGGTGACGAAAAGAATAAGATGCTACAGCGAATCTATGGGGTAGCATTTCCGGATAAAAAGAGATTAAAAAAGCATCTCGATCTTCTTGAAGAGGCAAAAAAGCGCGATCACCGAAAGTTGGGCAAAGAACTGGATCTCTTTTCTTTTAGCAATGATGTTGGCACTGGACTTCCCTTATGGCATCCGAATGGAGCTGTTTTAAGGTTTATTATAGATAAATTTGAGACTAACGAGCATCTAAAGAGAGGATATAAACTCTTTAATGTGCCTCATATTGCACGAGCGAATTTATATCAGACATCAGGTCATTTGGATTTCTACAGTGAAAATATGTATTCGCCAATTCAGATTGATGAGCAGGATTACTACTTGAAGCCGATGAATTGCCCATCTCAGATACAAATATATACAAATAGTATTAAAAGCTATAGAGATATGCCTTATAAGTGTTTTGAGATGGGGACAGTATATAGATACGAGAGATCAGGAGTGCTTCATGGGTTAACAAGGGTCAGAGGATTCACTGTTGATGATGCTCACATCTTTTGTACAGAGGATCAGGTTGAAGATGAGATAATGGAAGTGATGGATTTCACCTTTTATATGCTCAGCATATTCGGATTTGACAAGAGAAATGTATATCTATCAACTGAACCTGAAAAATCGGTAGGGAGTGAGGCTAATTGGGAATTAGCCACCACAGCGCTAAAAAGTGCATTAGAAAAGAATAATATCTCCTATTCAATAGATCCCGGGGCTGGTGTGTTTTACGGTCCGAAAATAGATATAAAAATAAGGGATGCTCTAGGAAGGGAGTGGCAGTGCAGCACAATTCAGGTCGATTTTAATCTTCCTGAACGTTTTGATTTGTCATATATTGGTCAGGATGGGCGAAAACATAGACCGATTATGATACATAGGGCTTTGCTGGGCTCCCTTGAAAGATTTATCGGAATTCTGATCGAGCATTATGCTGGCAAGTTTCCGGTTTGGCTGGCTCCTGTTCAAATTATGCTGTTAAATGTGAATGAAGAACAGAAGGATTTTACATATAACCTTAACAAAAGAATGTTGTCTGAGGAGATTCGAGCTGATTCAGATTTGAGAGACGAGTCCATTACTTACAAGGTAAGGGATGCGATTTCGAAGAAGATTCCTTATATTGGAGTAATCGGTAATAGGGAATTGGAAGCTGGTACTATTTCATTAAGGGTGAGGGGGGAAAACAATTCATCTTCAATTGACACTGAAGAGCTAATAAATAAAATTAAGGAAGAGAGTAAGGGTAGGATTTAGCGGGTTAATCATGAAGATCATGCTTTTGCTAACAGAGAATTATAAACCCGATTAGCAGTATTTAGTTAACCGTGGTGATGTTACATCTGTTCGTGCCTTGCCAGCGGATTATAGTGTAAATATAAATGATCTTCTTTAGAACAATGATCTAATAAAAACATTAGTTAATGCTTGTTCAGATCAGGAGTTATTGAAAATTTGTTGAATTTTTATAAAAGTATTTGAAATATAGTTGCTTTATATTAACATATTATCAATTTTGTTGTTTTCATAAGCAATATTAACTTTAATTCATAGTGTTTAATCAAAAAAAAATCCAGTTAAATAATCCTGCAATCTAAAAGCAGATAGCACTTATAATACGATATTATAGGGAGGTTCGTTATAAGCACAAGTAGCTCAAAGAAATCGAAGAAGTATAGGATTAACGAGGAGATTAGAGCAAAAAACGTAAGGTTTGTAGGCCAAGAAGGGGGGCCTAAGATAATACCCCTCACAGAAGCCTTAGAGATTGCGAGACAGAGTTCCCTAGATCTAGTAGAGATTTCGCCCGATCAGGACCCCCCAGTTGTAAAGACTATTGATTACAGCAGGTTTAAGTTTGATCAGATAAAAAAAGCTAAGGCCTCTAAGAAAAAACAGAAAATAGTACATCTAAAAGAGATTAAGATGAGACCAGGGATTGATACTCATGATTATGAACATAAGATTAAACATGCTCGAAGTTTTATTGATAACGGTGATAAAGTAAAATTCACTATTATGTTTAGGGGTCGTGAAATAGTGCATTCAGAACTAGGTTTTGAGGTGATGAATAATATTAGGAGTGATTTTAAAGAAATTGCCTTGATTGAGAAGGAACCGTCAAAAGAGGGTAGAAATATAACAATGATCATTGGCCCTATGCCATCAGGAAGTAAAAAAAAGAAGAAGCAATCAGTTAATAGTAGTGAGGTAGAAAGTGCCAAAGATAAAGACTAATAAGGGCGCAAAGAAAAGATTTAAGTTGACTAAAAGCGGAAGGATCAAGAGAGCTAATGCATATAAAAGCCATTTGCTTGAAAGCAAATCCTCAAATAGGAAGAGAAAACTTCGACAATCAAGTATTGTTGCTGCCAGTGATGAGAAAAAAATTAAGAGAATGCTTCCTTATGGCTAATCTTTAATGGATGTTTGATTTTAGGCTATTGATTGCTGGAAAACAATACCTATAGTATCCATAGATTTCATCTGCATGTTGGGATTTCGATTGATTTTTCAATGTCTAATATTTTAGTAAATGTTAAGTATACTGCCTAATCATGTTGGTTTTGAGAATTTAAGTGCTGACAGGTTATAGTATTATTATTGTAGAATAAATTACAATAAATCGTTTGATTAGATTACTTGGATTTTCAATTTTTTATTTGTGAAGCAGCATAACTTGCAATATCAAAACAATATCAAAGAGGAAATATTATGCCACGGGCGAGAAGCGGGATAATACACAGAAGAAAGCGAAGAAAGGTTTTAAAGGATGTCAAAGGATTTTATGGCGCTAGGAGTAAACTATATAGAACAGCCATGGATGCAAGAAGAAGGGCTCTGCAAAATTCCTATATAGACAGAAGAAGGAAGAAGAGGGATTTTAGATCTCTCTGGATCATAAGAATAAATGCTGCCGCCAGGATATCCGGAATATCTTATAGTAAATTAATTGCTGGCCTAAAGGCAGTAGATATAAAAATAAATAGAAAGATGCTTGCTGAGTTGGCTGTGAGTGATCTCAATGCATTTCAGAAGATCGTTGATAGGATAAATGAGAGGGCTTAATATCTCATCATCATTGTAGTGAAGATTATAACCACTTATTACCACAAAGCATAAAGACCTAATTAATTAATTACATATATTGAAAAATAATGTGATGTTAATGGAAAGCGTCCTCTGTTTGACGCTTTTTTATTTATTATTATTCACCCCTGAATTAAAGGGCGCCTTGCCCTTTCTGGAGACGATAAATACTATACCTGAAGGCGAGATAGAATTGGCCTTTAGGGAGGAAATCTATAGGATTGAGGAAGATTTCAGGATTGAAACCTTTTATCTTGGATTAGGAATAATATCCAGCCTTTCAATATGGTACTCCATTCAATACCTTCATAGAGGAATATATGAATCTAGCCGTAATGAATTAGGCGATTCATTTTTTAAACTCTGGGTTTATCTCGGGGATTACTATGATGATTTGCTTCATCTCGGTTGCCTGTGCTCATTCAGGCTACCCACAGGCAAGAATGCTTATAGTAATGAAGAGTGGAGAAATCTTTCATTGGGTAATCATGAGATTAAGATTGGTCCAGTAATTCAACTGGATGTAAAGAAAAATATATATCTGCATTTAAATATCTTTTATGTCTTTAGGCAGGCATATGATGAAGACTTTTATAGTGGAATATATTTGAATCCCTTTGAAAAGAAAACCTATACAAAATTATTTGGATTAAATTATCAATCAGATAAAACATTTTTTGAAGCTAATAGACTGAAAAATGATTTCACAGTATTTTCATTGGCAATAAACAGTGATATAGTATATCCGATAATTCCGTATATGGGTTGTTATTATTCAAGGAAAATATATAAAAATAAGAACATGATAGGCGCTGATATTCCAATTGAAGGATGCAGTATAGATCCGATATTATTCTTTTTTGGATGCAGGTATTTTTTAATCGAATCATCATTCCTGGGATGCTATTATGTATTAAATCCAGTAAGAGAAAAAAAATATATAAAAGATATTTTCGGTTTTGATTTTAGCTTGCAATTTTAGGATATTATGCAATAATAATTGATAATCAGTTGAGTGGTGCTTCAAATATCATGGAGGTTTACGGATTGCCACATCCTATACATGATTTCAACTGGAGGGGAGATATATTATTCCCTGATATGAGACATGGGGACTGATCCTTTGGGTTATAGTCGTTTTTAGGAGGATAGAGAAAGGGCAGTTTAAATTAGAGGAATTATTCTAATTAACATTGAATAAATGCCAAAATAACTCATGGATGGGTTATTTTATGTTTTAATTCTATTATTAGAATGACCGAAAATAAAGATAATAACTATAATTTTAATGCCAATGCATTAACTGTCAATTCCTAATCCTTCACTAAAAGTAGAGGCATTATCAAATGGGTAACTATAGGAATAGAAGATAATTGGAGGAAGAAAAAATGATAACCATGCAACAATTGGAAGACCTTGAAAGTCGAATTATCAAGGCTTTGCAATTAATCGGAGATTTAAGAGCGGAGAATTCGAGACTCGAGGCAGATAATGAGTCTTTGCAAGCCCAGGCAGAAGATGCAAAATTGAGCCTTGAAGAAAAGGAACAGGAAGTTGTGCGACTCCAGAAGGAGTTGGATGAGGCAGTTAAAGAGTTACAGGAGATTAAGGAAAGGGAAGATGTTTTAGAGAAGAAAATAATTGAGCTATTGGCGAAGCTCGATGTCTTATCTGACGAGTCAACACCTATGCCTCAAACTCCTGAACCAGAGGAATTTGCTAAATCAGAGGAACCGGAGATGGAAGTTGAGGTAGCTGAAGTTGATGAGGTTGCCCAAATTGATGAAGTAGATGAAACAATGGAATCTCTCGAGGATGAGGATGCAAATAAAGATGGTGATATTAAAGTTGCGACTGTTGAGTTAAGTGAAGGTGATGATGTATTAGATGATGAGGAAGAGGATATTATTATTATTGATGATGAAACGGATGATGACGACATTTTAGTGGAATCTATATCAGATGATGATGATGATGATGATATCATTCTATTAGAAGAGGATGATGATGAAATAGTAATTGATGACGTTGATGATGATTTGGTTATTGTAGACGAATCGGAACTGAAATCCACAGATGATGCAGAATCTTCTCAAGGGAATATTGAAGAAGAGAAGTTGGATTCTGACTTAGATGATGATTTTCAAATTATTGAAGACGATGCGAAATGATCTTTCTCGCAACTAATAATATGTGAGTTGTGTAGATATTATTAGTCATTGGAGGGATGAGTGGAAAATAAAATGAAGGTATCCATATATGGGAGTACCTATAATATTCAAGGGGATGCATTGCCTGATTATATTCTTCAATTAGCCGACTATGTTGATGGAAGGATGAGGGATGTAAGCAAGAATGTCTCCAGTGGCAACTTGGCACAGATCGCAATTCTTGCAGCTTTAAACATTGCTGATGAATTTTTTCAGTTACAAGAGATGAGGAGTGACATAACGCATGAATTGGAGAGAAAGACAAAAACCTTAATATCCATGTTGGATGAGGGCTTAATTGGCGATGTTTTCTCTAATATAAATGCCGTTCCAGTTTGAGTTGACTTTTTTCCCGCTCTTAATCATCAATTTCAATACTTCCCCATGAGTTATCCCATAATTACTAATCAATAAACAAATAGGAATTTTACTCCTATTTTAGCTTTGAGTGACCAAGGCGCTGCTTTTTTATCTCCATAATAACTGCTAGGGTGATCTTATATGTTTGAGATTATAAGGATAGATTTAGAACTATAATATTCAAAATCTAACTTCGCACCTTTATATAATGGCATTAATGCTGATGTGTATACATTATTTTGCTAAAATTTTTTGTCAACATGTGTTAAGGCTAATTATAATAAATGAAAAATATATTTGTTGAAAAATAATTGAGATGTTTTAAAGTATAGACTTAAATAAGGGAAAGAATTAAGAGGATCTTCATGTCTAAGAATAATGAATATAATGATCAACATGAAGGATTTACTCAGTTAGATACTAGGGATAAATTAAAAGAACCGAGTATGTACAGAGTGATTATGCATAACGATCATTATACTACAATGGATTTTGTCGTTGAAGTTTTAATGAAGATTTTTCATAAAAGTGCGGCTGAGGCAACGAAAATAATGTTAGACATACATAAGAAGGGAAAGGGTATCTGTGGGGTATATACCTATGATATAGCGTTAACCAAGATAACCCAGGTTCATCAATTAGCAAAGCAATGTGAATTTCCACTCAAATGTAGCTATGAAAAGGTTTGAGTTTTATTGGCCTAATATCCTCTATTAGCGGTTGGGGCGATAAGTAGGAGATTTAGTTGAGTTTTTTTCGTGATAAAAGATTGGGGTAAAAATATATGAAAGGATGATGTGTTATGAAAATAAGTGATCAGCTCAATCAAATCTTAATGGCGGCCTTCAATGAGGCAAAGATGAGGAATCATGAATATCTAACTCCTGAGCATATATTATACTCATCCCTTTTTTTTGAAGATGGGAGAAAAATTATTCAATCCTGTGGGGTGGATGTCGGTAAGATGAAGAAGATGATAGTAGATCATTTTACACAAAGGGTGCCAACTGTTCAGGATGTTGAGCCAATCCAATCTGTAGGATTTCAGAACATGATGGCTAGAGCTATATGGCATACAACATCTGCAGAAAAGGATGAATTGGACATTGGGGATGTTTTTATTGCCATGTTTGACGAAAAGGAGTCCTATGCCTCCTATTTTTTAAGCATAGAGGGCATAAACAGAATGGATATTCTGAGTTTTATATCCCATGGGGTGCCTGTAATTCCAGATGATTCATTTGTGACTGAAGAGACGGATAATGGGGATGAGGGGGAGAGTAAGAGCAAGGCCCTTCGTGCTTTTACCAATGAGCTTACAGAGAAGGCCAGAAGCGGGGTGATGGATCCTCTTATTGGAAGGGAGGATGTTATTGAGCGAACGCTTCAGGTTTTGTGCAGAAGGCTAAAGAATAATCCGATTCATGTAGGGGATCCAGGGGTAGGGAAGACAGCTATAACCGAGGGGTTGGCACAATTAATAGCGAAGGATGAAGTTCCCAGGTTGCTGAAAAATGTAAAGATATATTCTCTGGACATGGGGGCACTCCTTGCTGGCACAAGGTATAGGGGAGATTTCGAAGAGAGGCTGAAGAAGGTGTTGAATGAGCTTAAGAAGGAGAAGCATGTAATCCTCTTTATTGATGAAATCCATACAATAGTGGGAGCGGGCGCTGTTTCGGGCGGTTCAATGGATGCTTCAAATATATTGAAGCCGATATTGGCCTCTGGCGAGATGCGATGCATCGGTTCCACAACTTATGAGGATTATAAGAAACACTTTGAAAAGGATCATGCCCTCTCCAGGCGGTTTCAGAAGATTGAGATAATGGAGCCTACTGTTGAGGATACATTTCAAATACTATTGGGTCTTAGGGAGAGATATGAGCAGCATCATAAGATAAAATATGAGGATTCAGCGCTACACGCTGCTGCTGAACTCTCTGCTAAATACATCAATGACCGTTATTTGCCAGATAAGGCGATTGATGTGATTGATGAGGCAGGGGCTTTTGTTCGGATGCATAGCGTAGATGATGAAGAGACGACAATCGAGGTGGTTGATATTGAAAGGATTGTTGCTAAGATAGCAAGGATACCTGAAAAGAGTTTAACATCAACAGAGACCAATAGGCTTAAGAATCTTGAGAGAGAGCTACAGGGTATAATATTCGGCCAGGATCAGGCTATTTCGCGTGTTTGCGAGGCCATCAAGAGGAGTCGCGCAGGTTTTCGTGAACCAGAGAAACCTATAGCTTCCTTCCTCTTTGTAGGCCCAACCGGCGTAGGCAAAACAGAACTTACAAGACAGCTCTCAATAATTCTTGGTATTGCTCTTCACCGATTTGATATGAGCGAATACCAGGAGAAGCATACAGTAGCAAGACTAATAGGATCGCCTCCAGGGTATGTAGGCTATGAGGAGGGAGGGCTGTTGACGGATGCTATTAGGAGAAGTCCTCATGCTGTGCTTCTATTCGATGAGATCGAGAAGGCCCATTCGGATATTTTTAATACCCTTCTACAGATAATGGATTATGCCACCCTAACGGAGAATAGCGGCAAGAAGGTTGATTTTCGTAATGTGATAATTATTATGACTTCAAATGCCGGAACGAGAGAGATAGGAAAGCATATGCTGGGTTTTGAAGAGCGTAGGATTTCGGATGACGCAGTATCATCGGCTGTTGAGAGGATATTCTCCCCTGAGTTCAGAAACCGTCTCGATGATGTTGTTACCTTTAATGATTTGAGTGAACGGATTGTTCAGAAAATTGTAAAGAAGGCTATTGCTGAATTTAGCCTTCAATTGAAGGAGAAGAATATAAGCTTTGATGTTGCAGAGGAGTGCTTTGAATGGCTTGCTCAAAAGGCATATTCGCCGGATTTTGGCGCAAGAGAGGTGTCAAGGCTTGTTCAGGATAAGATCAAGAGCTTTTTTATTGATGAGGTGCTTTTTGGTAGATTGACTGATGGCGGGAATGCCCGTGCTGAGGTTGAGAATGATGATATAAAAATTACTATTGTGGATAATTAGACAATAATGATCTTTAAGCTAGGGAAGGAGAATATCTTTCCGCCAGTGCATCTTGCTGAAGAGAATGGGATACTTGCGGTTGGAGGAGATCTCTCCCCTGAAAGATTACTAGAGGCTTATAGATGCGGTATCTTTCCATGGTTCTCTGAGGGCGATCCCTACATCTGGTGGTCTCCGAATCCCCGGTTTGTATTATATCCCAAGGAGCTGGCTGTATCAAAGAGCATGAGAAAAGTTCTCAGGAGGGAGATCTTTCATATTACATATGACTTATGCTTTAATGATGTAATCCAGGGCTGCAAGATCGCAAAGAGAAGAGACCCTGGAACATGGATAACCGATGAAATGATGGCTGCCTATATCAAACTCCATGACCAGGGATATGCTCACTCGATAGAGGCGTGGAAGGATGGTGTGCTTGCCGGTGGTTTATACGGTGTTTCACTTGGTCGGTGTTTTTTTGGAGAGTCGATGTTTTCAAACTGCAGCAATTCATCAAAAGCAGCTTTCATCTCACTTGTTAGGAAACTAGGGGAATTGAGATTTATCATTGACTGTCAGGTATATACAGATCATTTACACAGCCTTGGAGCAAGAATGATTCCGAGATCAAGGTTTATCCAAATTTTAGATAAAGCGCTGCTATCTGAGACGTTAATAGGGAATTGGGGTTCTATGCCTTTTTTTTATTCATAATGATGAATACACAAAATCCTTCCCGATATTAAATTCCATCTAGACTGCCTATTTCGTTGAGCTGTTATTTTTTTAGCATTAAATTTAATTGACATAAAAAAAAATCAAAATGGATAATTGATATCAATATGATAGCGCCATATAGGGTGTAAATTAATTGAATATATTAATTTCATTGATTGAGGTGTAGGTTATCATTTGCTATATTCGTAATAGGTATGACTATTTATAATAATATTAAGTATCACTTTTGGAGAATATGATGAGCGGATCAGGGATCAAGAGGGATTTGGATGAAATAAACAAAAAGATAAGGGAAGGGAGCGTTGTGGTAGTCAATGCGGAAGAGATGACTAATATCGTTGCAGATGAAGGTCCGAAAAATGCATATAAGAAGGTTGATGTAGTAACAACAGGGACCTTTGGGACTATGTGTTCTTCTGGGGCTTTCATCAATTTTGGACATACAAAACCAAAAATAAAGGCATCTAAGGTGTGGTTTAATGATGTGGATGCCTATGGAGGGATTGCAGCGGTTGATTGTTATCTTGGAGCCACCCAGGTACAGGAGGATGATCCTTTAAACAGAGTCCATCCTGGAAGATTCAAATATGGTGGTGGTCATGTAATTGAGGATTTAATCTCAGGTAGGAGGGTCAAGCTTAAGGTGAAGGGTTATGGAACCGATTGCTATCCGCTTAGGGAATATAATGCTGAAGTGAAAATAAATGATTTGAGGGATGCTTTTCTCTATAATCCGAGGAATGCCTATCAGAATTATAATTGTGCTGTAAATCTATCTAATAGGACGATCTATACGTATATGGGAATACTAAGGCCAAATATGGGAAATGCAACCTATTCAAGCGCTGGACAACTTAGCCCGCTCCTTAACGATCCATTTTACTGGACTGTTGGTATTGGAACAAAGATTTTTCTTGGAGGCACGGTTGGGGTTGTTAGTTGGAGAGGCACCCAACATGCCCCTTTGGCAAAAAGGGGAGGAAATGGCATGGTAAGGGAAGGTGCCGGCACAATTGCAGTAACTGGAGATATGAAGGGGATGTCTCAAAATTTTATCAAGGGAGCCTCGTTAACAGGGTATGGATGTTCATTAATGGTTGGAATCGGAATACCCATTCCAATAGTAAACGAGGAGATGGCCTACTTTACTGGAATATCTGATCGCGATATCTACTGCCAGGTGGTTGATTATGGAACTGATTATCCAAACGCCATTGAGAGATCATTAGGGGAGGTCAGCTATGCTGAACTAAAATCTGGTAAAATTGAGATTATGGGAAAAACAGTACCAACTGCGCCGCTCTCCAGTTATCCTAAGGCTTTGCAGATAGCAGATATACTTAAAGGATGGATATCTGAAGGTTGCTTTAGTCTTGGCTCACCTCAGATATTTCTTCCATCAGCGCAATTCAAAGGCGATTTTTTTTAAATATACCATATTCTTACACAATAGAGAAGAGAAGGTATCTGCAATTATCCTATTAAACGATATGTGATATTTATGAGGTTTAGTAATAGATTTTATAGAGATTATTCAAATACATTGAGATGGAAGAGTTTTGGAGTAAGGGTTGAAACTACAGATCTCTTTATTAGAGCGAGAAAGGATCTTTCTGAATATGCTAAAGGGATAGTTGAACAGAATAGAGAGGAAATAAGAGAACACATCCTGAGACAGGATTGTTTTTTAACATCTTTACAGCCTGTGACAAGGTGTGAGGGTGTTCCGGCAATTATTGAGAACATGTATAGCGCATCTGAGATCGCAAATGTTGGCCCTATGGCTGCTGTCGCAGGGGCAATTGCAGAGTCTGTTGGAATGGAGTTGCTTGGTCAATCAGAGGAGGTCATAGTAGAAAATGGGGGAGATATCTACTTGAAGGTAGTTGAGCCGGTTGTAATATCAATTTATGTAGGTGATTCCCCCTTTTCGGGGAGGATTGGGATAAGAATTGATCCGGATGAAACTCCAATGGGTATCTGCACATCATCTGGAAAAATTGGGCACTCCATTAGCTTTGGGAGGGCAGATGCTGCCACAATCATTTCATACAATACAGCCCTATCAGACGCTGTGGCCACGGGCATGTGCAATATGGTAACAGCAGAAGATAATATTGAGACAGCGATTGAATATGCGATGAGCATTAGTAAAGTAAGGGGAGCGGTTGTGATTTATGGAGATAAGTTAGCAGCCAAAGGGGATGTGGAATTCGCAAATCCCTATTAACTTCCAATTAGTATGCTTTGTCTCTTTATCCCTGTTTATTGTGCAAAGATACTAATACCCGGATATAGCGACATAAAAGGAAAGATAAAATATTTTTTAATTGAATTTTTCCCAAAATGCCCTTTAATATATACTTAGGTAGATAAATATAGCGCATCGAAATTTTGAAAAATTAAAAGGATGTATTTATTCAAAATTTATGTTATTACAATTAAGCGCCACAATCCTGGATCGATGAAAAGGGATTAATCTAGGGATTGGTAATTTAGCTACACTAGTTTTTCAAATAATTACACGGATGTAATTATTTGAAAAACTCATATTAAAATTTAGTTAGCTGATACACATAAGGGTTATCTTGTGAAATACGATGACAAGAGGCTTCAGTATTTTCTCCACTTTCACTACCATCAATGAAAATAGAGGGCATGAAGCCGCCTAAGCAGTGAAGCCGATTTATACATCTTTTCAACTCATCCCTCAAACGCTGAATTCTCTTTGCTCATAACAAAACGATGTTAAATCGATTCATCTATTGAATAATAAGGGGGTGAATGCTATGAATAGAATACTATTAGCCTTATTTATTGCCCTTTTCCCAATATACTTTGTCAGTGGAGATGAAGAACCTGTAGCGGGGATTGGGTCTTCAGAGCTTGATGAAATCACACCAGCATCAGCAATCCTTTTTGTGAGGGTTTCAGGGCTTGATAAAACCATTGGCATTGTATCCTATATATTTAATAATATAATATTTAATGATTATTCAGTTGGAGTGACACAATGGGTTAATACATTCAAAAGGAAAACGGATATTGATATATATGATGTTCAATCCGTAAGAAAAGCGGGAATTGACACTAAGCGACCCTTAGCCTTGGCATGCCTGAAGGGTAAAGGGGAGTCGGAGGATATGCTTATATTTCTTCCTATAAAAAGCGATAACTTTTACCTGAAATTTATCAAGATAATTCAAAGGGCAAATACCAATAGATCCGATATCGATCTGGATCCGATTATTGCTTCTTACAAGAGACATAGAGTTGGTCAAGTATTGAAGGATATCTTTTTTACGACTGTTGATGATTATTTTATTCTTACCTCATCTGGAGGCTCAATAAAACGAATAATTGATTTAAAAGCTGGAGAGACAAATGAGATAAGCATTGTTGATGATCCACTCTACAAAGCATACAAGGGGAGGATTGAGAGGATAAGTGATATTAATATCTTTTTAAAGAGGGAGTTTGTTAAAGAGTATATATATAATAAGGATGTGGGGGGGAATAAATATAAAACCAGTTCATTAAAAGAGAAAGCCTTCATAAAAAAGCAATATATATCGGAAACTGAAAAAACAGATACAGGGCAAAGGGAATTTCCTAAAAGGGGGCAGATTAAAAAGGAGTCAAAATTGGATTCCATAAATTATATAGGCCTAAGCTTGAAGATTGAATCCACTGAAATAGACATTAAGGTTGATTTGGGAATGAATAACGAGAGTCTTTATGCAAAGACATTAAAGGAGATATTAAAGATAGGGATGGCAGGGAGGGCATTATATGTAGAGAATCCGCTTGTTTATTACTACTCCTCAATTGACACTAAGGTTCTTCAGAGCATATGGAAAAGAGGGAATAACGTAATGAGTGATGGGTATGATTTAACACTATTCACAAAAAATATTACGCATAGTTTTGGCATTGATTTGACAAATTATTTTGTCTCTTATCCGATTGATTTCTATAATTTTGTTATTGAAAAATCTAAGTTAGACAAGGGATTTGATAATTACATTATATTTTATCCATTGCAGGATAAATCTGAAAATAGTAAACTATGGAAGAGTATAAAAAAGGAGATGGATAAAAAGTATCGCAAGACTGGCAGATTTGGAGAGGAAGGAGGGGGTATTGATTCATTTTGGTATAAATCCCTACATGGGAATAAGATGAATTTTGTTGCTATAGATAGAGGATTTTGTATAGGAAACAATCTTCAATTCTTATACAGTACAATTAATACCATTGAGAAAAACATTTGTGATATGAATTACCGGCAATTTAAAAAAGTTGACAACCAAACCTTTTTTGTTTCTTATGTCAAATTCGATGAAGGGAACCAGTTTAAACAAATTTTAATGCTATTGACTAGTTCAAAACCAGCCCTTTATAGGTTGATAAACAGAATGAGAAGCGTATTCGTAATTGGAAAGAGGGTAGATAGCAACCTTTCCTTTGATATGAGGATAAATTTTTGTCAGTAACAGGTTTAAAGTAGGAATATCTCATATATATTGAGTAGTGCTGTTTGACTGTTATGTGGGATTTGCTGCACAAATAATAATAAATCTTCAATAGGCAGGCAAAACAGATAGGTTTCTGTTTAGTAGGATTAAACTAATAAACAGACTGAAAGCAATCAAATTGTATAAATGGCCGGACTAAGCTTATAGGTTTAATCAAGTGAAATATATATTCGGTCCAGTTAATTCAAGGAGACTCGGTCTATCTTTAGGTATTGATTTAGTCCCATACAAAACATGCACACTAAACTGTATATATTGTGAATGTGGGGAGACGAGCAATCTAACTTCAAGAATAGATGAATATGTGCCTACGGATGGGGTTATAGCGGAGCTAAGTGAATATCTATCGGTCAGACCAACCCTTGATGTGCTTACTTTTTCAGGCTCAGGGGAACCAACCCTTCATAGTGGTATTAAAAGGATAATCACTTTTTTAAAGGAGAGTTATTCAGAATACAGAGTCGCGCTTTTGACCAACGGAACCCTGTTCTATAATAAAGATGTGAGAGAATCAGTATTGGGCGCTGATATTATTATTCCATCAATAGATGCTATCAGTGAAGGTGTCTTTGATAAAATTACAAGGCCCATTTCAGGGATAGATGTAAAGACTGTGATTAACGGGTTGATTGAACTCAGGAAGGAGTATTGTGGTGAGATTATTCTTGAGATTTTTATTGTTCCTGGAATTAATGATCGTAGATCAGAAATTGAGGGAATTCGAGATGCTTGTTTAAGGATAAGACCTGACAGAATTCATCTCAATACACTTGACAGACCGGGTTCAGAGGAATGGATTGAGGCTGCTACAATAGATAGCTTACAGGAAATTAAATATAATCTAGCTCCCCTTGTGGTTGAAATAGTTGGCTCGCAGGACGCTTACAAGGATCACTGTAAACAAGCTGACGATATCCAATGTCGCGCTTCCTCTGTGCAGCATGTGCATCGACATTCTGTGCTCAACAATGATGAGATAGATGTTGGATTAAAGGAAGTATCAAAGGCTGTGCTCTCTACAATTGAACGAAGGCCATCAACCCTTAATGATTTATCGATTATACTTGGAATTGAAAAGCCTAAGTTAACAGAGTCGCTGCAATATCTATTGATAAATGATAAAATAGAAGAGAGGAGTACCAAAAGGGGTAGCTTCTATAGACTTAAGAGGGTAGGATTTAATTAAAGATATAGCATTATGTCTAATGTCCGGTAACTTATATGGTTCTATTTGCAATTATGTATACAAATTATATCACTTTCCGAGTAGTGATGATTAATGAATGATTATATTAGTGCAAATGGGAGGATGTATTGTTTTTTATATACAGAGTGTACAGATGAATTTGCGCTATGATTATGTGGTTTGGAGAAGGAAATGGTTACGAAAAACTTAGCAAGGGAAGAGATGCGTAAGACTCAGATTCTTGAAGCAGCCTATGAGGTAATTGCCCTAAAGGGGTGTAGTGATTTTACATTGGAGGATGTTGCTAATACAGCCGGTTTATCCAAGGGAGGAATTCTTCACTATTTTAAGACTAAAGAGGATATTTTAGTGAGCTTGCTTGTAATGATCTATACAGCGGTTGAGGATATTATTACAAAGAGAGCAGAAAGGTATAGAACTCCTGAAAGGAAGCTGAAAGCTATAATAATCGCCTATATTGTAGCAGCAAAGAGAAATCCAGCGATATATCCTGTTATGATTCATTTTACAGCACAAATGACCATAAATGAAAGAATAAAGGATATTAATAATAAGATCACTGAATTGATGTTCAATGAGATAAAGAAGGTTATTGAAATTGGTATTAAAAAGGGAGTCTTTAATAATGTAAACTCTTCCAATACAGCGTATGTCATCACATCTATGATCGCTGTTATTGCCATTCAATGGACTTTTAATAAGTCTCAATATAATATTGATCAGATGACACGAACCTGCTTAGCCATGATAATGGCATATCTGAAGAAATAAGGGTACATTAATTTAGAGGGATTTCAATTTTTGCGTATGTTTTTTCTCTACCATCAGTGGTTACGGTGAAATTGTGGGGATCAATGTCGATATTTTTAAGAAGCACCACAACCATTGACAGACCAAGACCCATGCCCTCAGCAACTGGATCTGGATTATCGAGATAAAATTCTGCTATGCTGTCGTAATGGTAGGATTTCTCTATTCTATCATTTATTCTTTTTAACTCCCTTGATGAGAGGCGCAGGTTGTTTACAACCTTAATGATCAGTGTGTCATCCTGCACCATTAAAAAAATTCTTGTGGATAGCCTCTTCTCCTTAACCTTTATTCCATACTCAAGCAAAGACTCCTCATTTAGAATTGTTCTTAATTTGTTAACCACTTCTATTATGTTATCTGGATCCTTGATTACTCCCTCGTCAATAAGTATCCTCTTTGCATTTGCCTTTATAGCATTTGATAATAACTCTTTAATACAGGAGTATAATGGTGTAAACCATTCATCTTTTTGATAATTCTTCAAAATTATTTGCAGAACCAGCTTAATTCTATCCTCTGTATCATCGAGCATGGAATAAGATAAGAATACAATATCATCTCCATTGTTTACTGCATTGATCAATTCTGTTTGAATATCCTGGTTTTTCAAGCAGTTATCCTCGGTAATTAATTAGATATTCCTACCACGCTAAATAAAGTCTGACGAAACTTGAGTTATTGAGTAATAGAAAAACCAATGTTTAATTGTAAATTCACATTTAAACAAAATGTGATGAGATATTGAAATAATAATTGATTTTTTTCAAGTATAAATTTTATTTAATAATCGTTAGGGATTAACCTTCGCAATCTCATCAAGATATAAATTCATATCAGATATGGAATGCGATGACTATTTATGATAAAAGTGATTTTTCGAATTTATAATAAGAGAAAGTGTAAGGAAAAGGAGATATAGATGATTGAGATTATTGTACCCTCGATTTCATCGGTTATAAGTATTACTGCCATTGGAGTTATCTTCGGATTTGTATTATCCTATGCAAAATTGAAATTGAAAGTAGATAAAGATCCTCGTTTTGCGTTAGTATTGGAGGCTCTTCCAGGCGTTAATTGCGGCGCATGCGGAGAAGCTGGGTGTGCTGGATATGCATCTAATATAATAGAAGGCAGCGTATCTTTGAACCTATGCCCGGTTGGAGGACCTGATGTAACCAATGAGATTTGTGATATCATGGGAGTTGAGGCTGAGATTGCTATTCCTAAGAAGGCGAGGGTATGCTGTCAGGGTAGTAGGGGTGCGACAAAAACTAAATTTATCTATGATGGACCCAAAAGCTGTTTAGCTGCTGGACAGATTAGGGGAGGATTTAAGGTATGCAAGTATGGGTGTTTAGGACTTGGAGATTGCGTGAACTCCTGCCCCTTTGGAGCAATTCGCATTTTAGAAAGCGGACTTCCATCTGTGGATTGGGAAGAGTGTACTGGATGTGGCAATTGTGTTGAGGCTTGTCCAAGGGGGATTATTACCCTCATTGATGAAGGTTTTGGGGTACATATTCTCTGTAATAATAAAGAAAAGGCTCCAATAATGAAAAAGGGGTGTTCCGTTGGTTGTATTGCATGTAAAAGATGCATCAAGGCGTGTAAAGAGGTCTTTACCGAGAATCCTGATATTGAGACGGCCATTGATGTAATCGATTTTCTTGCAGTTATTGATTATGATAAATGTATTAATTGCGGGAAATGTGTTGATATATGTCCACAGAATGTTATTAATTTTGATAGGGTTACTATATCAGTATAATGAAGTCAATCGATCAGATGACAGGCATGGAGAAGGTCGCTTCTCTCCTGATTGCCATTGGTCCTGATGCTGCTTCAAGGGTGTTGAAATATCTTGACGAGGATAGCATAAGGAAGATTGTTGTAGAGATAGCCAAAGTGGATAGCTTGTCAATTGAAGAGAAGGAGGAGATGATAGGCGAGTTTCTGCTAGAATTTAAGAGAAATCAGGGAACCCTGTCTGGTGGTGAAACTGTAGCACGAAATCTGCTTGTGTCGGCATTTGGTGAAGAGAAAGCGGAGGAGGTGTTCACTAAGCTGACGAGAAAGGATCTTGAGAGGGGTTTCGCCTTTCTAAGGGACGTCGATTCAGAAATATTAGCATCGTTTTTAGAAAACGAACATCTGCAAACCATAACTGTTACCCTTGCTTATTTATCTCCACATAAATCCGCTGAGGTTCTGAATAGGTTTCAACCGTATATTGCAAAAGAGGTTTCAAAGAGGATGGCCAGACTGGGGAAAACATCCCCTGAAGCTGTTCTTGAAATCGTGCGGTTTATCAAGAAGAAGTACGAAAAGCTTATAGAGTCTAGCAACAACTATGAAGCGCCAGATGGCGTGAATGCAATTGTTGATATATTAAATCGCATGAGTCTTGATCAGGAAAAGAGATTAATGGAGTACTTTGATACCACAATTCCACAGATCGCTGATAATATTAGAGAAAGAATATTTTCCTTTGAAAACGTTGTAAACCTGAGCCATCAGGAGGTTCAAATACTCATTGATGAGGTGAATGATGATCATATCATTTCAAAGGCGCTCAAAGGGGCGGGAGATGAGATCAGATTCAAGTTTTTGAGAAATATGAGCAGAAATAGGGCAACAGATGTTCTATCCGATATGTTCAACATGGGTCCTTTGAGCTTGGCTGAAATAAAGGATGCCAGGCATATGATTGCATCAATCATGATAAGCCTAAATGACAATGGCATGATAAACATCAGGAAGGAACGGGAAAAATATGTTGAGTGAGGAATTGAGTCAAAAAATCACTGTTACTTGTCGGAGATTGCGATGGTTCCATCCTTCTCAATCCTTTTATAGAGACTCTTGACCTTTGTCCTTATTTCATTCATCCTTTTACCGCTATATAATAACATTACCTTGTCTACATAGTCTACTGTTGAACTGATGGGAGGAATCTTCATCGCTTTCTTCACCCTTCCGATTCCAGCGTGGTAAGCTGCGAGAGAAAGGGGGATATCATTATTAAAATATACTATGATGGATTTTAGGTGTTTTATGCCGGCTTTTAGATTCTCTTCTGGATTCAATGGATCTTTAACATCGTAGTATCTTGCCACCTCCTGCATAATCTGCATAAGTCCCATGGCTCCAGCCTTTGAAACTGCATCAGGATTAAAATTGGATTCTATCTTGATTATGCATTTTATTAGGTAAGGGTCTGCTCCCTCCTTTTTAGATATCCTATTGATGAGTTTATTATACGGACTCTTGGATAGAGCCCTTTTGTGCTGATCAATGTCTTTTTTCTCTTCTGAATAATATTCAATGGTGCCGTCCTTCAGTATCTTCTTTTTTATTTCAGGGTATACCAAGGATGTAATAATGAAATGTAGAATGAGAATTAAGAGTGTTGCCGGAATTCGAGTATTTGCTATCATAATATAACGGTAGGGTATTCTTATCTATGTGAATTGTAAAGGCTTTTTATGATAACTGTTACTGCTTAACCCCTGTTGATGCTGGTCTGTTGTTTATATAAACATTTATTAATGATATTTGGATTTGATTAGGATATTAAGTGCATATAAAAGATCTGAAGATGATAATTTTTACTTGTGGATTCCCGAATTAATTGATATTAGATCTTACCTGTTAAAAATTACTCATAGTTGATTTATTAGTGGGTGATCTGAGAGCAATATTGCAGAACAAGTCGTATAATACTGCAGATAAATATATGACCACTCAAAAAGAGATAATAAATATCGCAAAGGGGCTTATTGGAAATAAAAATTATCGTGAGGCAGAAGGTGTTCTCTTCGAGGCTCTGGAGATGAATCCCTCTGATCCATATATTATTGGGCTTTTAATTGATTTATATATCAAGATGGAAAGACTTGATGATGCAGAAAAGAATGTGGAGTTAATATTAAAAGGTGAACCTGATAGCATATATGCCATAAAGAGAAAGGGCGATATATTGGCTAAAAGGGGGAGATATGATGATGCGCTGACGTTATTCCTTGACATTATCAAACGAAATGATAATGATTACTTTTTAATAAAGAGAATCGCTAGGACCTATTATCTCAAGAATGACCTTATAAAAGCCTTGGAATATGCAATCATTGGAAGAGATAAATTCCCTGATAGGGCTGATATCCATTATCTTCTTTTTCAGATCTATGATAATCTTTCAGATCTAGATAGGGCTGAAGAGGCAATAAATAGAGCCCTACAGCTCGATCAGAATAACAAATTCTATTATTCACAGAAGTTGTCTCTAAGACTAAGGGAAAGGAATTTGGGTTCATCAAATATTCAGGAGTTAATGGATATATCTGATGATGAAAATCCTCATCTCCTGAAGCTATTCGCGGATAGCTTAAAGGGTGAGGGACGGTTTGATGAGGCAGTAGAGATATATAAAAGATTGATCTCTATTGATGGAAGCGAGTTTAATCAAAGGGGTCTTGCCTACTTATATTACAGGATGAAGGAATACACCAGGGCCTTTAATATCTTCATCAGTCTGTCAGATCCCAACTTTAGGGACAACATCTTCCTTTCTACTATTATTGCCTCAGCTAAATCAATAAATGATAAAAAGGAGCTAATACAACGGATGCTTCAGCTTGCTGAAGGATCCGGACAATACGCTAATCTATGGAGTAGAATTAAGAAATTAGGCAAAGAGATTGAGGATGAGGAGAATTTGTGACATAATAGAAGTGCCGGAAGTGGAAACGGTAATACAGGTTTCAGCGGCTGAAGGCATGAGCGAGGAGGAACTTCACAAGAGGATTGTGTTATCCTTTGTTATAACCGAGGATATTTTGCGCGCCCTTGAAGCTATCCTATTCACAGTGCGAAAGGGTGAGGGATGCGGTTTTATAATAAAGGGGAACTATGGTTCTGGGAAGAGTCATCTGCTTGCATTTCTCTCTGCGCTCCTCAAATTTCCGCAGATGATGGATACTATTAGGAGGGCGAGCCCGGAAATTGCGACTTATAAGACCGATCTAATTGATAAACGAGTATTTCCGGTTTCTATTACCCTAACCGACTACTCCGTTTCAAACAGCCTTGCGGAGATTGTGGCTGAGAAGATATCTGCGGCTCTACAGAGGGATGGAATAGGGGAGTCTGTATGGGATGCTGAGAGGGTTGTCTCTGATTTTGAAAAGATTATTTTGCCAAACATAGAGGAAGAATTTTTAGACTACCTTAAATCCATAAAAGTTGATGATTTAGGGTTACTTCCCCTGGCAGGTCAGTCAAATGTGATTTTCGGCTTTTTAAAGGAATATAATATTCCCTTTAGACCATTTTATGATTATCAGGATATTTTTAAGAATATTGGAGAATTGCTATGCGAAAGATATCCTGGGGGAATGTTTTTGCTTATTGATGAGCTATCTGAGTTCTTAAGGGCAAGAAATAGGGGCGATCTTGTCTCAGAGGATATAAGATTCATACAGTTTTTGGGCGAGAGGGCAAGAGAGACGAATTTAAGGATTGTGATGTCAATGCAGGAAGCGATAGAGGAGGTTGCTGAAATTTCTACTGATGGGCTTAATCGTATAAAAGATCGCTATCCAGTTAGAATAAACCTAACATCGATTCATCTTAGAGAGTTAGTGGAAAGGAGGCTTTTGCTAAAGAGTAACGAGACAATTAATTTTATTGATGACGTCTATATTTCCATTGCAGACTCCTTTCCTGAATGGGAAATATCCAAGGAGGATTTCCGATCAATATATCCTGTGCATCCCGCAACATTCAAAATGCTTGAGGGTATCACGGGCATCTTCTCGAAGACACGTGGTATGGTCGATTTTATCTATACTGAGATCAAGGGAGATCCTATTCGAGGTTTTTCAGGTATCATTAATGAGAGCGCTGATACGCTTTTATATCCTGACCGCATATTCGATCACTTTAGAAATAATCTTGAGGAGAGTATTGAGTATAATAAGCTAATGACCAGTGTGTTTTCTGCTTTTGAGAGGGAGATCCCGAACATATTTACTAAATCAGATGACAGAAATGTAGCAATTCGCGTCATTAAGCTTATATTACTCTTTCAAATTTTGCCAGGTGTGGGAAGGCCAACGGCTATGGAACTGGCGCATCTCGTTTTTGAGGCAAGGATCAAGCTTGACCCGGAATACAATTATACCTTTATCAGGGAAAAGATACTAAGGGAGATGGAGATGAAATGCGGCTATCTCGGTGTTGAGAGGGGCACATCTCCAGTAAGGGATAGATTTTATTTACAATTTGAAGAAAGCCTTATAGTCCTTTTTGAGAGCAAGGTTAGGCAATTTATAGCAAAGAATGTAAATATTGAGAAACAGGCGCTTTGGTTTTTTATCTCTCGTCTTCAGGATAAAGCTTTGCCCCTGTTTGATTTTAAGGGCGATGATGGTGTGGTAGGGATTCCTTTTGAGAATACTCTAAGGGAGGGACGCGTTTATCTTAAAGATATTGGGAAGATATCAGATGAAGAGTTAGCCACAATTGATAGATATTTGAGTGAGGATGAGTATGATTTTATCCTCTTTCTAGGTTTCCCCGTTATGGATGGTGGGATTGTGGATAAATTTGCGGCATTGAGTACAGCGGTTGTATCTCCGCTGAAGGATAATATTGTCTTTTGGAAGCCGCAGATGCCATCAGAGTCAGAATTTGATTTGCTGCTCAATGCCTATGCCAGGATTGTTGTGTTTGAAAGGAATTATAGCAAGGATAATCAGGAAAGGGGAGTGAAGGTTTTAACTGATATTGTGAAGGATGCTGAAGAAAAGGCTTTCCGAGTTATCAAGAAGCTGTATTCATCCGGGAATCTTTCCTTAATTAAGGAGGGAGTCGTAACTACAGGCGAGGTGCTACTTACTGGCACATTTGAGAAGACAGTAGAGTTGATGATTAAGGATTTGTTAAGGGCAGCCTTCCCCTCTCATTCCAGGGTTATGCCTGGTTTTGAGATTGAATCCATTGAAACATATAGACAGATTATCCTTTTATTCAGGGAGAGGGGGGAGGTTGACTTTAATTTTGAGGCAAGCAGGGTCATGAAAAACGCTGTTGATGCATTGCTAAAGAACAGCGGGCTTTTAAAGATCCTTCAGAATGTCTATAGAATATCGCCGGATCCCTCAAAAAATATATTCATCAAGGATCTCCTTTACGAAATTGAACAGACCAAGGGTTCATTTAATGATCTTTACAGGATCTTTAGAAAGGGTAAGTATGGGATACAGAGGGAACTCTTTACCCTGTACCTCTTTTTTCTCTCCTATTCAGGATTTATTACCATAGAAAAATCTGGAAGATCTCTAAGACCTGAAAGGCTGGATCCATTAGTAATTGGTTCCTCTGATGCTATATATACCGGGGAAGAGATTTCCTCGCTTTTTATTGAAAATTACAGCATGCTTGAGCCATTTACCTTGAATTTGAGTTCAAAGAATATTCATCTTCAAACACAAAAGAGGATATGGGATGAGTTGGTTGAGTTTAAGAGGAACCAGGAGAGCAACATAAGGGAGAGCTGGGCAAGTCTTGACACATTGGAGGAATACTCCCTTTTCAGGGAGAATAAAATTGATAGGATTAGAGATTCTTATGACAGGCTCATTGGTTTTATGTCAAACATAAAGGTGAGCAAACCCTCCAGAGAGGGGCTGGACATTCTTATAGAGTCTATGGGGACAAAATCATATCTACAAGAGGACATGGAAATTGATAGTCGATTCAGATTTTTTTTGCAGAATGAGCTTGATCAATTGATTTTCATATATGCCTATTTAACTGATCACGAAATTTATCTTGGAGAGGAGGAGAGACTAAAGAGTGATTTTTTGCTGCTTTTAGATTGCTTTAAAAGAATAGAGAATCTGATTATTGATAATCAGATCAGGATTATAATAGATAGGTTTAACGAGTTTAAGGATGACTATAAACTTAATTATTTTAAAGCGCATGAAAAGATTCATACATCTGAAATTATAGAAGAGGTTGATAAGATAAAACTTACTCCCCCTTATAGAGCCTTGGCCAATCTTTCCAGAATTGATACAATATCAGTTAAGGATGATCTTATAAGGATTGATACCCTAATGAGGGAAGCGAGTATGTCAGTCTGTCGAAGGTCTGTCTCAAAGGAGCTTGATCATAAGCCCTACTGTGATTGTAGACTAAAGGGTAGTGAGTTAAGGATTGATATTACACAGATTCAATGCATAGCCAGACGAGGTATTGAGCAGTATATCCATGCTTTAAATCATGCGACAAATAGGAGTAAGATCATAAATTATGTGGGGGCGCTTTTCTCCAGTGGCGATGTTGATAAAAGAGACGCATTAAAGGAGATCATGGAGCTTGACCCAAAGAGGACAAGCGATAATGATCTTTTGCGGATTGCAAACATGGAGACCATTAGCCTATTAAATAGGGCGTTGTCGGGTAACATCAAGATTGTGAGGAGGAGAATAAGGGATTTTTACAACTCAATCTATGGAAGGCGGTTCAGGAAGAATGAGTTGATGCGGATATTCAATGAATGGATTGAAGCGGATTCGGGTGACGGAAGAGAGGAGTTGATCTTCGAAATAGTGGGATTGAATGAAGACAGAAAGACATCGTTGCCCGCTCTCCTTATGGAGGAGCTTAATCGCATTATTAGTGTTGATGATGAAGCAGCTAAAGTACAAGCCTTTGCCCTTGCATGGCTGCTCTATGATGTTGAGAATGGAGCGCATTTTGACATAATTAAAAGGGTGTTATTTATTGATCTTGATCTCCATCAGGTATCCTCAGCGATTGAGATTGGAAGAGATATATTAAAGTCAGATGTTTGTTGGGATGAGTTTTTTAGGGAGGACACTATAGTCGAGGTGTTTAATCTTCTATGCGTAAAGGAGATGAAGCCTGAGGGGCTGCATGCTCTATTCAAGTCAGCTAGTGGATTCAGGTTTATCCGTGATAGGATTATTGAGTTGATTATAAGGGAAGGGATAAAGATTACGAAAGATATTACCAGTGGAATGCAATTCGATGATTCCCCCCATTCTAGCATTCTTTTGTCAATTTTTATGCTCGATGCCTCGCTTAAAAAATATTATCAAGAGAGTTGTAAAAAAGAGATTTTTAATAAAGATTATCTCTTTTCAGCTTTTGAGTCGCTCTTTTTGTTTGAAAAGATTGGATGGCTCTCCTTAAATAACAATATACTAATTGATATTATTCAGGAAAAGATTACCAGGCAGGGGAGGGAGATAAGGGGTGATTGTGATGAATATTTTAAAATGAATTTTCGGAATTGGGAGAAGGATGATAACCTGGATATAGGTTTTTTTATTGATCAACTTGCCAGCCCTATGTGGATTTTTTTTATATTCGATTCTCTCAGGGTGGATCTTTTTTTACAATTAGAAAAAAGGATTCAGGACAATTCATTGCTCAAGCTCAAGGATAGGAGGCTTTTCCTAAGCGCTTCTCCCTCTGACACATTAACCTTTCGAAGAAATCTCTTTTCTGATGTGGAGTTAGTAGAGAGCGGACTCATTTTTGAATCCCGAGGCAGTAAATGGATGTTTATTAGCGCTGCAGAACGAGAATATAAAAAAGAGAAGTTATGGAAGATCTTTGCTAATAATGAAGAGATGCGAATAATTGTATCATTTACTTCCTTAGATGAAAAGATTCATTCAACAAAACAGGGAATCATTAGCCTCTCAGAGGAGCTTTTGTTATTTTGTGATGAGATTTTTATCCCCTTGCTGAAGGGGATCCCCAAAGATCGTAAGGTATGCATTCTCTCTGATCATGGTTTTATTGAAAGGGGAGATTATCTGGAGAAAAATGAACCGAGATACACTCATGGAGGGAATTCATTTTATGAGAGAATAATACCCCTTGCCCTTTATGAGAGGAGATGAGTTTTCGATTGAAAATAGGATTTGCCGAGAATGCATGATCGCTGAGTGATTGGATTAAATCTCCAGTACCTTTGAGTATTTTCTATGACAGGCAATTAGAGATATATCATTTTTTGCTCTTTCACTGTTGAGGTTGCTGATATTCCATAATGGTGACCAGGCCAGATTATTGTTTCATCAGGAAGAGTGAGTATCCTCTTTTTAATTGAGAGTATTATTTCATTGTGATTTGCCCCCAGGAGGTCAGTTCTTCCCAACCCTTCAGTAAAGAGGGTGTCCCCAGTAAAGATGTGTCCGTTCAAATATATACAGATGCTGCCCTTTGTATGACCAGGGGTGTGAATTACCTTTAATTTAATATCCCCGATCTCTATTTCGTCTCCATCATCCAAATACTTAACAGGATCTGGGGATGTCATACCCCCCATCATTCTAGATAGCAATCGGTTTATTCTGCTTCTCAATTTTCGTTCATCAAATCTATGAATAAGTAATCCAGCATTTGTTTTATCAACTACATATGAATTCCCTGATATATGATCGAAATGGCCGTGTGTATTTATTATCCATTTTACATTTATTCTATGTTCATTCACCTTTTCAAATATTTTATGAAAATCGCCTGCAGGGTCAATCAAAACTCCTTCCCGAGAATCCTCTTCACCAATGAGGTAGCAAAAGACAAGCATCCCTGTAACTAGTATCTGCTCAATAATCATAATCAAAAGCTACTTTATTCTAAAAAAATAGATTGGAGTCTTTGTATAAGACTAATTCCTTTTTTGGCAAGATAATTTTTAATTAACAAAAATTTTTCTTGAGACTTTTGAGGGAGTCCTCACTTTTGAAAGCATTTTTAGATTTCTATTCCTTCTATAATAAGGTTCTGACTAATGCTTGAACTTTTAAATTCGTAACTACTCAGCTATATAGAAAAAAGATAACAAACAACTTATAATGTACTGAATAGTAATATTTTTTAATAAGCAAAAAATCAGAGGTGTTCATAAATATTCAAGATAACTAACATTTTATAGAAATTGTTAAGAAAAAACAAGCATAGCTGAGTAGTTACTTAAATTCTTGACATATATACAAAGTTAATCTAATATTTGGCCTCCATCATGAGAAAATGAGTAATGTGAATAATAAAAATTTGTTAATCTTTCTCTTTAAAATAATTCCCAAGGCCCTTGTTTCAAGAATCGTAGGCGGCCTTGCGGAAATATCATTGCCTAAATTTATATTACATCCCTTAATAGAGTTTTTCTGCAGTAAATATGGAGTTAATAAGGATGAAATTTTCGTCCCAGAGGGCGGTTTTAGATCCTTTGATCAATTCTTCACAAGGAATCTTAGGGAAGGTGTACATATATTCGATTCTTCAGAGGCTTCCGTCATCTCTCCGGTGGATGCTGTAGTAGATCAATTCGGTCAAATAAATCATACAAATCTGATTCAGGCAAAGGGCATTGAGTATTCCCTTAGAGATCTAATCCCTTCTGAGAGTTGTATAGATTATACTGATGGTGCTTTTATGACACTCTATCTCTCCCCAGCAGACTATCATCGTATTCACTCGCCGGTTAGTGGCAGAGTTGTTGGGTGTTTCCATATCCCTGGAAAGCTTTTTACTGTTCAGGACTATATGGTCAATGGTCTTAAGGGATTATTCACCATAAATGAACGTTTTATTAGCTACATTATGGGTGATTATGGCATGGTAGCTGTATGCAAGGTTGGAGCGATGAATGTGGGAAGGATTAGCCTAAGTTATTCTGATAAAGTAACCAATAAAGCGTTCAGGAAGAGATGTGAATTATTATTTCATCAAGACTCACAACCTGAGATCAGTAAAGGCGAGGAACTGGGCATTTTTCATCTTGGATCAACTGTTATTCTACTCTTTCAGAAGGATGCTGTAAAATTTGAAGATATTATAATTGGTACAAAGGTTAGAGTAGGTGAGAGGATCGCTTCCTTTCTCTAAACTCTTGGAACACGTTGATATACCATGGATAATAGCTACCCGCAAATGTTTGAAATGAAGACTTCAATATTGCGTTATGATATCGACAAATCAATCCTGTTATGTATGTCCAATAACAAAAAGCTCTGGGCTAAAAAGCTTATGAGTGTAGGTTGTCTTTCCAATATAATTGAAGATGATGATAAATATTATATTGCTTGTGAGTCCGGAGAGCTTAATGGACAACTCCTCGCTCTTCGAAAGGTGAATGGATCAACCGCATGGTTCATTCCAGGAAAATCTTTTTTACAGATTATCTTTGAGAGATATCTCTATCTCATTTTTGTAGACGGAGATGAGCATCATTACCTGTTAAAGGTTAATAGAAGGAATGGGAAAGTCAGATGGCATCATTATGTTAATCATGACTTGTGTGAATACAGGTTCACTCTCAATATGATTCAACTCTCCTATGCGTCAGGTAGGAGTGAGTCATTATCCCTAAAAAATGGCAGACAAATATAATCGTTTATGAATAAGCTATATTTTGTATCGATTGGCGTTGGGTATAAATTATAAATTTAACTACCAGCTATGCTGGTAAGTTTGGAAGAGTTCCACCTATTATTAGCTTAAAAAATTATTAGTTTAGAAGAAGTTAAAAATTTTTCCTCCTGAACAAAAATATG
>JAXHTS010000084.1 GCA_034190085.1 Spirochaetota bacterium | reverse complement strand
CCATGATGATGAATGCACAATCCCTGGCTCACATCACCTATCCCAGATGTTCAAGGGAGCAGAAGTATTCAAAGGAGGGCAACAATGCCATATATAACAGCTATGATGACCTGTTGTTTGGCGGAAGATGGGGAGAACTCAGCAAGGACAAGAATGGTAATTACAGACCTGAATGGGGGCATGAGCAGACAGATGATGACCCAGACTGGAACAATCGTGGATTAGTGGGATGGCTAGTTATTATGCTTGCCAGATGTTTCCGCGACTACATGCACGCTGAATTTGATTTGTTTGATCCTGAAATTGTATCATCCGCTGTTACACATAACGGATTAGGATATTTTCTCACTGACATATTAGGTTCGCTTGCGCTTGTTCCCTTATGCTATCATGAAAAGGATACACCTGATAACATACGTCCCTACAATACATGGAAGCAGCAGGTAATGGGTGGCACTCTAAAGGAGAATCATCCATTGGGAGATAATTTTTTTAATAGTGATACTTTAGAAACAGATTACTTTCTCACTCCATCTGATTATATAGCTTCATCAGGGATAAACAGCGAGACAGGCGAACCCTTAGCGCCTGATCCTGACAACATCTTTGGAGGCTGGGCGGTGAGGAATTTCTTTAGTATGAAGAATATTAGAAATATATATAATATTCTGTTAGACAGCGATCCCTTTGCCCCTGTTCCAGAGAGGTGTGACGGCCTTTTACCCCTACTAATGGCCTATGATGTTGAGAAGTTTAGAACTGTAACAAATGAACCTGGCAAGAAAGTAAACACAAAGCTTCTCAGCTCTCTCTTTGGACTCATTTATGATCTTGGTAATACGAAATATGATGATCCCTATGGCCCTGCTGGTGTTGATGATGATGACATGTCAACATGGGGACTACGACGAAAGGTATGCTATGGGCTTGAGCAATTTGTGACAACACTGAGGGTTGAGAAGCCTTTTGCCCTTCAGGATAATGAGACAAACTTTAAACGCATTATCCATCCTCAGTGGACATTCTATAAAGATTGCGAGGGGAAGCTTCTAGATACTATGCGTCCGGAGGATGTCACCTTTGAAATTGGGCAATTTCCGAATTTACCAGAAGTTGAGGACTGGACCAATTTTAACAGATTGTGCGACGCCCTGTCAGAACTTCTGAGCAATAATGGAGATACAGGCGGCAAATACAACATAATGGAAGATGTGATATCACTTATAGAGAAGCTCTTCAGGGGAGTTGATGCAAGCGAAGACAATATTATTGGTCTTCGTCATACATTGGGAGTTCTGTTGACAAGCTACAATAAAGGAAGCTGGGAATATCCGGACTCTATTGCTCATATTCTAGAAGATGAACTGCCTAAAATCTTAGAGTCCTTTAATGGACATTATGGCAATCTTCTCGTCCTTGCTGATGCCTTATTGAAGAATATTAATAATAGTGATGGGAATGGCAATAGAAATAACAATTTCATGAAATACTTCCTGAAGAATTTTACATCCAGTTATTCAGCAAAGGATGTTGTTGAGCAACTTTATGACTTTCTTGGTATTGACCTTGTAAAAAGGGCGGATTCATCTCTCTGGACGGAATTGGCAGAATTATTAATAGATTTTGCTGATATGATTGAGGAAGATGAACAACCTGGTTGGTTTGAGACAGATATATTCCATTCAAATAAGAATGTAATGGAGAACACTGATCCCTTCAGGGCTGTTGGAGAAATATTGTCATGGTAAAAAATACATATTATAATGTATAACATGTTCCTTTAGTGTTTAGATAAGGAGCAGTAGAAAATATAGTATATTTCATAAGGGGATTGCTGAAGAGTAACCATACCTTTCACCAATCCCCAACTTTTAATATCTACCAATGCAATTGATAAAGACGATGAATCCCCTCCTCGCTTACTGCTAAAAACATTGCAGACACTTTTTTATAATAACATAACAATAATTGTAATAATATTATTACCCACCCAAATTCCTGTAATACTCAATATACTCACATCTATAGCTTGAACCTCCTCATATATACATCAGCTAATCAAGTCTCTCCTTATTTAATGCTTATTGATGAATAAGAGATAAATAATCCTACATAGATCAAAAAAAATCATTTTTTCTGTTACTTTTTTTTGACTTGTATTCATTCTATACTTAATATTTATTGAGAACAGTCTGGACGGTTTTTTACAAAATACAAAAACTATGATTAAAATCTATAATAAGCACTATTTAGTATAATTATTAAAATAAATTATAAAAAAAGAGGTGGAACTATGAAAATGAAAAAATTAATAGCATTTTTATCAGTACCATTACTTCTCTTTTGTAATATTTCCTGTTCTAATGAAGATCTCAACTATTTTCAAAATAACGATCCTGAACCAGAATTCAAATTATTCAATCTACTGGATGATTGGCCAGCATTAAGAAGCATGTTCAACCCTCTTGATCAACGCACTTTCAACCGGCTTCTTTCAGACTCAATAAATGACAAACTCAAAGAGACTAAGGGTATACTAAATGTTGTAGATGATCTCTTAGTAAAGCCTGAAAATCGAACTAATATCATTTCCCGGTCTAAAAATATACTAAACCAAATTATTCATCAGGATAAAATGGATAGAGATTCAGAATATACTCGTAGGAACTCATCATCTGATTCATTTTATGCTGATAGCCTTTACAATCTGTGGGATCAAATCTCAAATAAAAAAATTGGGATATCAGAGAATATCATTTCTATAGCCAGAAAAATAATCACCTATATTAAAGATACTTACAATAGTGATGAATTAGAGGATATTATGTCAGGTTTGTCTTCTTTACTAAAAGAAAAAGAGCCCTATTTATGGAGGGATGACGAAAATAGCTTAATTGAGGACCTTGGGAAGCTCTTTTTCCAGGCAAATGAATATACATGGCTTGATGGGGAAGGCAAGATGATAACAGATCACAATATGATTAGCAAGAGTGGCGCAATAAATACTGGCACAGGGAATGCGGCCAAGGGTATGGATGCGCTTCTTATGGCAGTAAATGGGATGATGAAGGATGATAGGTTGAGAGAAGATATATTTATTATTCTTCGCGAAGTAGGAGACCTCTTTACTGCAGAAGTTCAGGGGAAGACGTTAAAGGATGTAATTAAAGATTTTGTCCACAATATTAAAAGATATTTAACCCCTGGAGGAGAAGAATATGAAAAGTGGAAAGTATACGAATGGCCGAATTTCAATCCCTATAGCGGATACGGTAAGGATGAGAATGGAAACTTTGCAGACAACAGTCATAGGATATACGCCGATGGTCAACTCAAAAATACTCTGAACTATATTATTTCAAGTTTGCAAGCCCTGCTTATGAGGGCTGGCAGGCATGGATCACCATTATACGATAAGGATGGCGAGAAGACCTATTTCCTGGAGATACTTATGAAATACTTGCAGCATGTTGAGGAGGATCCTTCCAATCCGAATGAGTTGTTTGCGCACGTTGAGGAATCCATCTATGATCATTGCCGCTTTGATATGGGATCAAGAGATAGGCTGAAGGCCGACTCATATGATGTAAATAATTATGATCCTGAAAAGGAACCCTCACCCATGAGCAATCTTGAATCCATATTCACACTCCTCTTTGGCACAGCCATTACAGCAGGATGGGCTACTGCTAATGGCGAAGCGGAAGGCATAGATACAGGGGAATTAGTGGATCATCCTAGCCAATTTTATGGCAATCTCCATGCCAATGGATTTTTGAGTCTTGGCAATGCCTTCAGCGGATTGGGCTTCAATAAGCTACTCGGTATAAATCCCTTTACGGTTGTATTTACTGACGACATAAAAGATCATGTATATAGATCTTCCTTTTATTTTGATATAGGAGAGAGGGATAATTATAGATTCCATTTTGATAAGGAGTATGGATTTCTTAATTTCCTGAGTGGACCGATTGTTAAAGACTCAGGTTTTCCGAATGGCGGAGGCCCTTTGTATGATGAGAATGGCGAACCCATACTCAATGGATTTAGAGCCTACTCTGGCATAGGAATGGCCAACAACGATTTTCTTGGATGGCTATTGGGTGTATTAGTTCATGACATTATGCTGGGGACAGGTCCCTTCTATTGCACAAAGAGAGTGGAAAGAGATGGAGATATTCATACATATTTCAGAAACAATGGAAAAATATATGCCCATGTAATCAAGCCCGCCCCTGATGATGCCTCAACATGGGACTATATATACCCTGTAGACAGCAAAATCGATGCACCAGGTGTGGCAATCTTCTTTTCAGATGTCGATCTTATCGCTGATGAAGGAGTATATATTGAAGATGATGTAATAATTCGAATCAATGTTGATGGTATAAGAAATAACATCACCTTTGAGGGAGGAAGGCACTGGGATCAACTCAGCCTTGTTGATAGGATCAATAATGCTTTTGATGGAAATTTCACTAATGGACCGGCGTTCCCTGCTGGTAGGGGAATTAAGCTTGTAGGAGAGAACAAGGAGATACCCAATGGCAAAATTCCTGAAGGAATAATAGAGATTAGCAATGTAATTGGCAATGGCGTAACTAAGCTTATAAGAGGGGATTACAGAAGAGAGAGGACTTTGAGGCAGTATTCAGGTCGGGAGAACAGATATTATGAAAAATGGAACTCAGATTATTTCTTAGTGAAATATAATCCTATCGGTTCATTTGGAGAGGAAAATGAAATATTCGTTTCACCAGCGGATATGAGTGGGAATGCGACACAACCAGGATGTTTAGTTGGTCGTGAGATGATACCCGAGCATAGCAAATACAGGGAATGCGGCGACTCCTTTGCCGCAGCATCGGACAGAAACTTCCAATGGAACTTCGCTGAGATGAAGCTCTCCATACCCCTAACCCTCTATGTTAGCATCACAAGTGAGGCGATTGAAGCTGCGCTAGATTACCTAATATTTACCTATATCGACGATTTGCTCGAGGATCTCAAATATCTCGATGAAATTACTGATGAAATTCGTAATAATTTAAAATCAATGATAATAAACCTAATTCCAGATGGTTTGGGCATTCCAATAACCTTTGAGATTGAGGGTAATGGCCTCGGAGCCCTTTTTAATCTGAAATTCCCACACGGTTCAGAAGATAATCCTATTATGGACCTTACAACAGGAAAGGGAAGATGGGTTAAGGATGGTGGATTTGACGACTCCCTTTATCCAGGTGATTACAGATTTTCATTGGTATTACCTGAAAAGCTGATAGCGGATGAGTTGATCGATATTTTGAAAAAACCTATATTTTGGTTTTTTGGACCAAATATAGATGAATTATTATTAGGTATGCCAATTGAAGAATTCATCAATTACGCTGTAGGAAAGGTATTGTATGGAGGTTACCTGCTTGGATTAAAGATTGATCCACTTCTTCAACACAATCCTCCATTAGCGCCTACCCTAATGCTCAATGCTCAATCCCTTGCTCATATAACCTATCCCAGGTGTTCAAGAGAGCAGAAGTATTCAAAGAGTGGCAACAATGCTATTTACAATAGTCATGGCGATCTGTTATTCGGCGGTAGATGGGGAGATCTCTGTAAAGACAAGAATGGAGTGTACCGGCCTGAATGGGGACATGAACAAAATGACGATGATCCTGATTGGAATAATCGTGGATTAGTGGGATGGTTGGTTGTTATCATTGCCGAATGCCTGCGTGACTATATGCACGCTGATCTTGACCTATTTGACCCTGAGATTGTAGCCTCAACCATCACCCATAATGGCATTGGCCTTTTTCTCACTGATATGTTAGGCGCCTTAGCCCTTGTTCCACTCAGCTACTATGAAAAGGATACGCCAGAAAACAGGCGTCCCTACAACTCATGGAAACAACAGGTATTGGGTGGAAAACTAAAATCTGATCATAAACTTGGTGATGCTTATTATGATGCAGATTCCCTCACAACTGATTATTTTCTTACACCTGCCGACTATATAGCCTCTTCTGGAATAGACAAAGACACAGGCGAACCTCTTGTGCCTGATACTGATAGCATCTTCGGGGGATGGGCGGTGAGGAATTTCTTCAGGATGAAAGATATTAGAAATATATATAATATACTATTAGATAGCGATCCATTTGCTGCTGTTCCGAAGAGGTGTGATGGCCTTTTACCGCTCTTGACAAGCTATGATGTTGATAGTTTTACAACAATGTCAAATGATCCCCAAAAAAATGTCAATACACGGCTGCTTACCTCCGCTTGTAGGCTCCTTTATGATCTCGGTGATACAAAGTATGATGATCCATATGGACCGGAAGGGGTTGACGATAACGATATGTCAACATGGGGACTGAGACGAAAAGTATGCTATGGGCTTGAGCAATTTATTACTACACTCAAGGTTGAGAAACCCTTTGCTCTACAGGATAATGAGACCAACTTTAAGCGCATTATCCATCCTCAGTGGTTGTTTTCAGGAGATTGCGATGGTAATCCCTATGAAATACGACCTGAGGATGTGAAGTTTGAAGTTGCAGAATTTCCTGATCCACCAGAGGTTGAGGATTGGAGCAACTTTAACAGACTTTGTGATGCGTTGTCAGAACTTCTGAGTAACAATGGAGAGAGCAAAGGCAAGTACAATATTATGGATGATGTTATTGCCCTTATGGATAAGCTATTCAGAAGGGTGGACGCGACTGATGATAATATCAAAGGTCTTCGCCACACTGTCGGATCAATGCTTACAAGATATAATAAAGGAAAATGGGAATTTCCTGATGATATAATCCATATTATAGAAAGTGATTTATCAAAAATTATAGATGTATTTAAGGGACACTACACTAGCATAATAGCGCTCGCAGAAGGTCTTTTAAATGATACTGGCAAAGGCAATGGAAATAATAATTTCATGATTTATCTTATGGAGAATTTAAGATCCAGTTATTCGACCAAGGATGTTCTGGAGCAGCTTAATGACTTTCTTGGCATAGATCTTATTACAAGACACGACTCTTCCCTCTGGAATGATCTTGCAGAACTCTTAATCAGCTTTGCAGATATGATCGATGAGGATGAGCAGCCTGGGTGGTTTGAGGTTGATACTTTCCAATCGAATAAGAGTATAATGGATAACACAGACTCATTCAGAGCACTGGGAGAGATATTGTCATGGTAAAGAGATAAATATAATTTAAGGGTTGTCTAATAAAATGAACATGCATTAGACAACCCCTACCCTTATTATACCCCTTACAGCTTACTCATCAGATATTACTCAATATTATACTTGACTATTGCATTAATGAGCATTATAAATATTCTCGAATCTAATAATTATTTTAGGAGGGAAAAATGAATTTTTATAAGAGCCTTATTACGTGTACCCTTTTTATTGCATTTTTTTCACTATTTCTGCTAAGCTGTAAAGATGATGATGATGATGGAGTGCCCATAATACCTTCAAACACAACTACAGAACTTACTTCAAATCTTTCAAACATAAGCAATAACTTTAGACCCGATTCGCTGGGTTATAGCCAAAGTAAACACAACAAGGATGGCGATGATCCCTGCGATTTCTGTGAGGGTGAGTCTTCCTGTCTATATGATTGTCAGCCAGTGCTTCTTAGGCTTTATATTCAACTAGCAAGAACATTCCTTGATGCTACAATTCAGATCGTTGGAGAGATGGGTTATCATCTGGGAATGTTATCAGACGGTTCAAGCGGTACTCACACTACTCCTGAGGATATGACTATATTATATGATAAGACATCATCAACGGATTTCAGCCTCCTGATAAAATACAACGATGAATCTGTAATGTATATTGATATGAATGATGATGAATATAGGGTAATGGCAGACTTTACTAAGATGCCTGAAACTGAAGATGATGGATCCGGCGTAATAGATATAGCTGTGACATACACAAATGCTGATACTTGGACAGTGGAGACTATATTAACTGATGTTGAGTGTGAAGAAGATGATCCTAGAGCTCCTGAAAGATTTAGAATTCTTATGACCAAAGATAGCACCTTATGGAAGGGCAAGGCGATACTATATAGCGGTAGATGGGCGGAAGACGATACATGCAGTTGCAGTACCGTTCAAAGTGATGAAAAATCAATGTGCTTTTACACCGATTTTGTCGGAGACAGCATAGCTGCAAAGGCTAATGTTTATACTATGCAGAGGGATAAGGATGATTTTGACTTTGATGATTTTGGACTCAATAACATTTGTGTAAACTACTGGGATATAGCTCCGATATTTAGTTTTACCAGTGATGAAAATGATTGTAATACCTATTTAAATTGGTCTGAACGATATCCTAACCCATTCTGCAATCATCTTGATACTGCAATTATCAATGCAGAATGGGGATGTGATTGCTCAGACTATTCTTCAACTGTTGCTAATGAATCATGGGGATCTGCTGATGACTGGGTGTATACACCCTATGATTTCTATCACGATTTGACAATCAACCTTCCTACCAATCTCTAATCCTTCCTTAACCTGCTAAACAAATTAAAGGAACGGAAATCCGTTCCTTTAATTTTATGTATAATTCAAATAATACCCTAAATAAGAAAGAATTGAATAAAAGTACTTGATTTATATAATTGAGAATTATCTATATTATTATAGATATATTTCTTCTAAGATGTAGGCAAAATATATAGACACTATTTTCTAACAATACAAATTACTTTATAAGAAGGAGCAAAATCTTATGGATTTTCAATTCGGGGAGAAGGAAGAAAAATTAAGGAAAGAGATTCGGGAATTTGTTAAAAAGGAGATTCCCCAAGAGCATGTCGGCGGCATGTTATCTGAGGAGCATCATGATGATGATTGGGAATTCGCGATGTCAATTGCTAAAAAGCTTTCACAAAAGGGTTGGTTAACCATGTCCTGGCCAAAGGAATATGCCGGTATGGGCGCTTCTCTCTGGGAGCAGGTAGTGTATCAGGAAGAGGTGGGATATTGGGGTATACCAGGAACATCAATGGGAATAAGCGGCGTGGGATGGGTTGGCCCTTCGCTCATTTTATTCGGCACAGAGGAGCAGAAGAAAAAATATATGCCACTAATAGCGGCAGGAGATCCTGATGGTGTATGGTGCACAGGATATAGCGAGCCAGATGCTGGAAGCGATTTTGCAAATCTCAGAACTCGTGCGGAAAGGAAAGGTGATGAGTATGTAATCAATGGGCAAAAGGTATGGAATAGCGCTGGTCACAGAGCTAGATGGTGCTGGCTTGCAGTTAAAACTGATACAAACGTAAAGAAGAAACACCACGGCATCAGCATTATTATTGTGGATATGAAGAGTAAGGGAATAACCATAAGACCCATCCTGAATTATGTTGGATGCCATATATTTAACGAGGTGTTCTTTGATGATGTGAGGGTTCCTGTGGAAAACCTTGTCGGAGAAGAAAATAAGGGGTGGTATCAATTGATGCAGTCTTTAGGTTTTGAGAGAGGCAGCATTGGAATTGGAGCTTGTGGAGCCAATAGAAGGATTCTGGATGAGCTAGTTTTTTATGCAAAGGAGACAGGACTTATTCACAAACAAGAGATTCGTCAAGGGCTTGCTGATGTTGCTGTTGATATTGAAACACTTAAAATGATCGCTTATGAAACGATATGGAAGATGACTCAGGGTGGCACTCCAATTTATGAGCCATCAAGGGACAAGGCATTCAATGATATATTAATGGAGAAGCTCTCTGTGCTTGGAACAGAAATAATTGGAGCCTACTCACAGAATGATCCCTTGGATAGAAATTATAAATGGGCTAAGATGAAGGCTCGTATAGAGAATATATATTGGACATTTCCTGGAATAGCAATCGCAGGGGGAACCACCGATACGCAAAAAAATATTATAGGTCAATTCCAACTACAATTGCCCAAATCATATTGATATTAAATAAGATTTAAAAGCGGATACGATCAATTGATCGTCCATTCTTACAATTATTAATTGAAGATGGGGAGGAATCGCCCTATCCTAATAGGCTTGAATGTAGACAGGTAATAATCAATGTCTCCTCCCCTTTCATTACTAATATTTATTAATGGTAAAAAATATTAATCAATACTACAAGTAACTTAACCAACTTAAATCACTTTATATTTATGATGTCATTTGCTTCCTCAGTCAATATAAATATTAAAGAATATTTGACACAATAAAAGATAGAGAAAGAGAGACAAAAAAATATGTTTGGAATGTCGTTATCTTTAACATTCTTGTAAGTTATATTTATTAAATAAGAATAGGAGAGACAAATGGAAATTACTGATGGGATCCATCGCGTTGAGGGTTTAAAGGGTGTCAATGCCTACTTCTTGATTAATAATGAGGGTGTCATTTTAATTGATACAGGCATGCCTGGCAATGCAGAAAGAATTATTACTCAAGTAAAGAGCTTGGGCAAAGGAGAAGATGATATTACTCATATAATTATAACACATGCTGATATTGATCACTGCGGCAGTGCAGCAGATCTCAAAAAGATGACAGGCGCAAAATTGGCTATACATGAAGGGGATGCAGCATCTATATGTGGGGAAACTGAGCTTAAGAAGGTAAAGGGATTCATGAAGGTAATCTTTAATACTATGTCACTCTTCATGCGATTTGTTCCCATTAAACCAGATATCATCCTACAGGATGGAGATGAAATTGATGGTTTGAAGATTTATCACATACCGGGACATACAAATGGAAGCATTTGCATATATAAGCCCAATAAGGCAATCTTCACAGGTGACGCTATTATTACTATTGGGAAAGGGGGGCCTCGGGGGCCAATGGGGATATTTACTCTTGATATGGCTCAGGCTTGGGAATCTATCAATAGATTAAATAATCTCGAACTCGAATATGATATTCTCTTACCAGGACATGGTAATCCATTAACTCATAACGCTTCGTTAAAGGTAAAGGAATTAAAAAAATAGTAATATTTACGATTAGCTCTTATATACTTATGTAAATAGCATAGTAATCAATCACAATCCTCATATCATTTACAGTAAAGGGGAAGCAGCAATATCTGCTGATTTCCCTTTACTGTATATCAATTTTTAAAATAACATCCCTTGAGATATCAATTGTATTTCATTTTATAATTATTTTAACTGCAAAATTATTTCACCACATAATTGAAGATATAATTATCATAAAAATGCAGTAAAATCCCCTACCTATGTAAATAGACAACTTGAAGATTGAATATGAATATTTATCCCCTTGATGGTAAAATTACAGTAGCTCTCCCAGGAGTAGTTTTCTGTCCCTGCCCATTCTCAACCGCTATTTCACAATCTACATAATGTTCGCCATCCTGAATATATTTCTTAGTAACAACCCCCTTACACTGCCAGGTCTCTCCATCTAAAGGTTCAGTAAAATTCTTCATGGAACGGGGTTTATCTACAGCTCGATATTGGCAGGAAAACTTCTTCATTGTTCCTTCCACTCCAATCCAATCAGTAACGAGCTGAACCAGCCATTGACGTTTAAGAGCGCCATGTACAATAATGCCGCCTGTAACCGCAGCTAAGGGTGTCCCGGGATCATAATGATGTGGATTAAAGTCCCCTGAAGCCCCTGCCCATCTAACCAACATCTCCGTTGTTGCGATTTTAGTAAGTGTTGGGATCTCACTATTCTCTTCAATATCTTCCCAATATACCTGTTTCCTTTGTTCAGCCATTTTATTCACCTCCAATAATTATGCTGGTCGACCGATTACGGTCATTCTAGCCTTAGTTACCACATCACCATTTTGATTGGTAAAGGTTGTCTCTATTACCCCGAATAACGATGCGCCTGATTTTCCTTCCTTTTCATAGATATCTGCGACTTTAGCTGAAGATACAAGAACATCTCCTGGACGGATTGGTATAAACAAATCAAATTCAACACCCCCATCCAAAACACCAGGGAAACCAGCTTTCGCAAACTCACCCATCATCGTAGCCATGGGGCCTGATAACATTGGAGCCGGTTTTGCAGGCCATCCAAAGAAACCCGGAGGACAAATGACCGAACCATATTTGGTATTTTTTGCAAATTCATCATCACTCCATAAGGGGTTGTCATCACCAACTGCCTGTGCGAATCTTTTAATAGCTCCATATTCGACCTCATAGACAGTAGGTTCGGTTGTTGTGCCAATAAACCTCTTCTTCAACTCTTCTACCCTTGCTAATACATCATCGTTAGCCACCTTTGTCACCTCCGAAAAATGATTGTATTCCCTTGCTTAGAACGTTATTTAAGTCTCTATTACAATGGGAACGACAATAACAAGAGGCCTTAAAAAATCAATTAAAATGCACAATTTTAGATATTTTTTTATCATAGTTCAAAATGGGTGAAATAGGCCCTCCCCCCGCCTTCAGTTAGAAAATGAAGGATTTATATCATTTTCGCGAAAGCGGGAACCCATAGGCATACTTAAATAATACTTTCAAAACAGATCTAGTTGAATCTCATCAGACACAGATGTTTTTGATTCTCTCTTTTCCTGATGAAGTAATTCTTTTTCCAGTCGGTTAATAAATCTACTTCTCTGTTGATTTAGGAACCTTCCAGAGTAGTACCGTCTTTTTGCATGAGTTAGGAATAGATATTTCCTGGTTCTTGTAATTCCAACATAAAATATTCTCTCTTCCTCATGTAGCTCGCGCGCTCCCTTCTTCTCAAATAGTTCAAAGGGTATAATTCTATCTTCGCATCCTGGAATAAAAACAGTATTAAACTCCAAGCCCTTGGATGCATGAATTGTCATCAATGAAACCGCCTCTGTTCTTTCATCATATTCATCAATGCCCTTTCGGGTGGATAGATTGAAGAAGAAGCTATCATAATCATTCCCAAAAGGCTTGGCCAACAGCATTATCCGCTCGATGTCTTCTGCATCAAACACAATCCCCTTCATCATCAAATATACTGTTTTGTATACTTCTTCTCTGTTATCTATCATCTGTAAAATTTCCTCTATATCTATCTGCGATATAGAAGGCTCAATATCTTTCTGATGAAAATAGATTCTTCGAAATTGACCTATCAGGGAATTAAAGGGTTCTTTCATGTAAAAGGGTTCCGTACCTATTACTTGATAGGCAATCCCATGATTTTCTAAGGCTCTTACTATTGGATCAAACATGCTTGTTGAACGGCACAAGATGCAGAAATCCGAAAAACTTCCTGAATCAGATGAAGCTTCCCCATTACTTATCCCGCTGTCCATTGAAAAGCTGCGAACACCACCCATCATCCTCTCGATCTGAGTAGCAATCCAGTCTGCCTCACTCTTCTCTGTCTCAGTCTCCTGAATATGCACCTTTATGTCATCTGGCTTCCCTTGCATAAATTTTCCCTTTTGCAATACCTGAGCCGCGATCTTTATAATGGAATCCGGACAGCGATAACTCTTTGTCAAACCGATCACTCTAATATTTGGCAAGTCTTTCTTTATTCTATCAATAAAACGAATATCCGATCCTCTAAATCCATATATTGATTGATCCGGATCTCCAATTACAAAAAGATTGGGATTCCCCTCACCTGCTATCAACGTAATTAACTCATACTGTCTTGCATTGATATCCTGATATTCGTCAATCAATATCCAGGGATAACGCTCCCTATACAATTTAAGAATATCGGGATTCATCTTCAATAATTCTACCGGAAGATATATGAGATCATCTAAATCAAATGCCCCCCTGAGTTTCAATTCACTCTGATAAACGCCTAGTATACCGTATGCATCTTCTAGCAGGATGCCTTGTTTAAAAGCCATAATCTGTTCAATCTTTTTTTCAATTCCTCGCTTATTAACTCCCTCTATCTTCAGCAATATCTCTCTCTTTTCATTATCATCTATGATATAAAACCTCTCAGTTCTATCCAGCTTTTTGCAATGCTCTCTCAAGATTGAGAGCCCAAAGGAATGAAAGGTCGATATATTAACCCTAAGAGGGGATAACCTTTTTATTAATCTTTCTCGCATCTCCTTAGCAGCCTTATTAGAAAATGTAACAGATAGAATATTCTCCTGTTTTACACTATGATGAGTAATAAGCTGTTGTATCCGTTCTGTAAGTATTCTTGTCTTTCCTGAACCTGGACCAGCCAGAACCATACATGGACCAAAGAGGTGTTCTATTCCATCCCTCTGGTCTTTATTGAATATATTCTCTGACAGATTATTCCTCTGTATTTCATTGTTTGTGCTCGACTTTTGATAAAGGGATTGAAACTCTTCTATGTTGAAATCGAGTGATAGTTTTGATTTAATCCTTCTATCTTTAGGATTCTGAGAAACCGTTAAGAATAGGTGTTTTCCAGAAAAAGAGGCAATTTCCTCTTCAGTAAACACCTTTATCCGGCCATATTCTCCGTCAAAACCCTCATCAATAATAATCTTTCCATCCCGTAATCTCTGCACTCCCTCAGCCAAAAGTTCGCCACCCTGCTCTCTTATCTCATTATTATCAGCAAATAATAATATATTAAGTTCTGGCCCCAACTCCCTAATGAGTCGAAAATACTCATTCTGTACAGTCTTTGTTGAACTGTTCTTCTTGCCTAACATTTCTGCCAAAAGGTCAGATAAAGAGGTTATAGAATAATAATAATTTTTATTATCAGAATTCTTTAAATTAAACCTATCCGCTAATTCAGCAACACGATGCATCACTCCTTTAGTCACTGGTTTCCCGCATACTGGGCATAGGCTGTCATTTAATAATGTCTCAAGGGGGTCCCAGCGAATATTGCATTTGCGATGACCATCGTAATGATATTTACCCTCCTCTGGAAAGAACTCAATAGTTCCGAAGAGGCCAGTATCTCCGGATAAGCTCTCATATATCCCCTCATAAGACAGCTCAGCATCAAATAGATTCGCTTCTCTCCCTAACTTTTCTGGGGAATGAGCATCAGAATTAGAGACTAATTTGAATTTATCTAAAAAGCTGCATGTCCAGTTCATCGTTGGATCGCTGGAAAGTCCTGTTTCAACAGCAAAGATGTGAGAAGTCAAATCTTCATAGCACTCATTCACACTCTCAAAACCAGACTTTGATCCCAAGACTGAAAACCAGGGTGTCCATATATGAGCCGGTATCAGAAAGGAGTTATGAGATGACTCCAGAATCATCTCCAACAATATTTTCGAATCAAGTCCCAGAATAGGCCGTCCATCTGACTCAATATTGCCTATCTTCGTTAAACGTTTTTGAACAAATTCCACAGCTTCAAAATTCGGGAATATGGTGAGATTATGTACCTTCCTCACACTCCCGTCCTTCTTATATATATTACTAATCTCCCCAGTTAATATGAAGTATATATCCTTCAATTTAATACTTCCAGATGATGTTAAAATATCCTTTAATCGAAATTCATCCCTCAAGCGGTATAATCCGTTACTCGCTGGCTCTAATTTTTCTTTCAATTCCTTCAACCAACCCGGATGAACACAATCGCCAGTACCTATTACATTTATTCCTTTTAACCTTGCCCAATAATCCAAATATTCTGGTATTAATTTCTTGCTAGTCGCTATTGAATAGTGGGAATGAATATGAAAATCTGCAATATACTTCAAATATCGCCTCCATTAATTCTGATATATAAATAATAATGATCTCAAAGGATGTTAGATGACTCCTTTTCAGCAATGTAAATGGTTGAATAAGTATCAAATTGCTATGTTGATGCTAGTATAAAGATAGGCGTAATGAAAAACAATAGCGCAAAGATACATCGATTCTCTTCATTATAACCCTATGCCTTTATGAGTATTATATACATGGGGTTTAATATGATTTGGGTAATTGTAGCTCAAACTGACCGATTATATTCCTCTGAGTATCAGTAGTCCCTGCAGCGATGGCTATTCCAGGAAATGTCCAATATATATTCTCTATACGAGACTTCATCTTAGCCCATTTATAATTTCTATCCATTGGATCAGTTTGTGAGTAAGCTCCTAATATTTCTGTTCCAAGCACAGAGAGCTTCTCCATCAACATATCATTGAATGCCTTGTCTCTTGATGGTTCATAGATTGGTGTAAATCCATCTGTCATTCTCCAAATTGTCTGATACACAAGCATCTTTCTGGCTTCAATATCAACAGCTACATCAGCCAGCCTTTGACGAATCTCTTGTTTGTGAATAAGTCCCGTCTCCTTTGCATAAAAGACTAACTCATCCAATATCCTTTTATTGGCTCCGCAGGTTGAAATACCAGCGCTACCCCTCTCAAAACTCAAAGCCTGCATCAATTGATACCACCCCCTATTCTCTTCACCGACAAGGTTTTCCACAGGAACCCTTACATCATCAAAGAACACCTCATTAAATATATGGCATCCAACGTAATTCAAAATAGGCCTTATGGTTATTCCACTGCTCTTCATATCCACAATAATAATGCTGATGCCATGGTGTTTCTTCTTTACGTTTATATCAGTCTTAACTGCAAGCCAGCACCATCTTGCTCTGTGAGCGGCACTGGTCCATACCTTTTGCCCATTGATTACATACTCATCACCCTTCCTTTCCGCACGAGTTCTGAGATTTGCAAAATCGCTTCCAGCATCTGGCTCGCTATATCCTGTGCACCATACACCATCAGGCTCTCCGGATGCGATAAGTGGCATGTATTTCTTCTTCTGCTCCTCTGTACCGAATAAAATGAGCGATAGACCAACCCATCCCACGCCGCTTATTCCCATTGATGTTCCTGGTATACCCCAATATCCCACCTCTTCCTAATACACTACCTGTTCCCACAGAGAAGCGCCCATGCCGCCGTATTCCTTTGGCCAGGACATCGTTAGCCAACCCTTCTGTGAAAGTTTTTTAGCTATTGACATCGCAAATGCCCAATCATCATCATAATGCTCCTCAGATAACATGCCGCCGACATGCTCTTGGGGAATCTCCTCTTTAACAAATTCTTTAATCTCTTTCCTTAATTTTTCTTCCTTCTCCCTGAAATGAAATTCCATAAAGCCCCCCCTATTATTTAATATTTTTGTATTAATTTATTCTCTATAAGTCCCCTATTATCTTTATAATCGTTGAAGCTCTTCACTAATCCCTAAAGATTATCTCAGTTCTTTGAAAGTATAAAATTTGACCTAAGGAAGTCAATAATAAATCATCACATTTAGCATTTACATTAAAATGGATATATTCAAGATAATGTAAATATGCTTAATTCCTATGCCATTGTATTGCTGAGACTTATCATCACATTTTCTTCGTACTCATGTAAGGTCAGAATTAACCACCGAAATTATTAACATTGATATAAAAAAAATTCTTGGCAATAGGCAAGTGTTAAGTTTATTAAAATTTAATTCTCCTACAGCAATCTCCCAAAATCGCCTTGCATGAAATGAACAATTTAATGTATATAGGTAATAATGGATCTACATTATGTTATTAGTTGAAAGTAAGGTGATAGGATATCGCCTTTTTCAATTTATAGATGGAGGTAATAATTGGAACTGATTACTCAAATTGCAATCGTACTATTTGGATGTTCAGCTATCTGGCTTGTTACAAGAAGAGAACATTGGATGCGATGGGGATTTATTGTGGGACTTATTGGTCAACCATTTTGGTTTTATACATCCATTAAAGCTCAACAATGGGGTATTGTATTGTTATCACTTTGGTACACCTATTGTTGGATTCAGGGGATTTGGAATTATTGGATTAAGCCGAGGAGAAAGAACAGTCAACAACCAGGGGCTGTCTAAAAGGTTAGAATAACAATTCTAAGTGACATAAAATGATTGCCTTAGAAAACAGATATGAGAATACTAAACAAGAAGAAGGCAGTTAAGGAGAAAACGATGTCAGAAGAAGACATTGACGAAGTCTTATTCGAGACTGAAATAGTTGAAATAAATAAGTCAACAACCACCCCCACCAGAGGTAGGGGCTTGATGAGCCCCATAGGGGCTTTTTTTACTCAGCTAAAATAGTTTTCCTTGATTCTCTAGTCTAGAGAGTTTATCCTGATCTTTTATGTACTTACGAATCATTTCTTCATTTTCACCTACAGTATTTACGTAATACCCCCTACTCTAAAAATGACTGCCCCAATATTTCTGCCTTAATTCAGGAAACTTATTAAAAATTCTTATCGCTGTCTTACCTTTCAACTTCCCAATTACTTCTGAAATAGAATACTTCGGCGGTATTGCTAAACACATATGAATATGATCTTTACTTACATTCCCTTCAATAATCTCTACTCTCATCCATACACAAAGTTTTCTTATTTCATCTCTTACTGCTTCCCTTATCTCTCTATTAAAAACCTTGTAACGATATTTGGGGATTATTACAATATGATACT
>JAXHTS010000083.1 GCA_034190085.1 Spirochaetota bacterium | reverse complement strand
GGGCAAAGCTCGCCCTACTTGGGGCAAAGCTCGCCCTACTTGGGGCAAAGCTCGCCCTACTTGGGGCAAAGCTCGCCCTACTTGGGGCAAAGCTCGCCCTACTTGGGGCAAAGCCCGCCCCACTTGGGGCAAAGCTCGCCCTACTTGGGGCAAAGCTTGCCCCACTTGGGGCAAAACTCGCCCTACTTGGGGCAAAGCCCGCCCTACTTGGGGCAAAGCTTGCCCTACTTGGGGCAAAGCCCGCCCCACTTGGGGCAAAGCTCGCCCTACTTGGGGCAAAGCTTGCCCTACTTGGGGCAAAGTTCGCCCCACTTGGGGCGAGCCTCGTTATTATTATGAAAAATGACTTTTTACAGGTACGATGTTCATCTGTGGATATTTAAGATACGCCATATCCCTCCTGATACTCCCCAAACACATCCCTTAATACATTACACATCTCTCCCTCTGTCGCGTAGAGCCTGACAGACTCCATAAGCACGGGTATGAGATTGACTTTCTCATCATGAGCGGCATCCTTGAGCCTCTTCAGGCTGGCTTCCACTGCTTCATTATCCCTCTCCCGCTTGATATCGCCTAATTTGGCTTTCTGCTTCATCTCAGCCTCCTCCCTCCGTTTGGGATCATAGGGATGTGGCACAACGGTATTTGGAAGAACCTCTAATTCATTCTCTCCTGTATAGGCATTGATCCCTACGATAATCCTTTCGCCGGTTTCCAACTGCCTCTGCTGTTCATAGGCGCTTCTGGCGATCTCCCTCTGCATATAGCCATCCTCAATAGCCTTCACCGCGCCGCCCATAGAATCGATCTTATTGATGACATCCCATATCTCCTCCTCCATCTGATCCGTAAGGGACTCCATGTAGTAGGAGCCAGCGAAGGGATCCAGAACCTCGCATAATTTAGCTTCATGAACCATGATCTTAAAGGCATCCTCGGATAATTGCTGCGCCTCAAGGCTCCACCCAAGCCCGAGCGGCTCATCATAGGGCGGGAAAGCCATGGGTATTCCGCCATCCAGTGCTGAGCATACGGCGCCTATAACTGTGCGCGTGAGGTTGTTCAGGGGACGCTGTACTGTTGTGCTGGAGTTGCCTATCATTATGCCGCCGCTGGGCCTTAGTATCCAGCATCTTGGATTCTTCGCCTTTAGCCGCTCCCTCATGATATTTGCCCATATGCGTCTGGAGGCTCTCTGCAGTGCGATCTCTTTCAATACCTCCATGCTTCCGCCAAAACCCAGAAAGGTTGAACGGGGGTAGAACTTGTCTATATCCAGTCCGGCATCTATCCCCAATTGAAGATAGGCGATAGCATTGGCCATGGTAAAGCCCACAGCTTGAGGCCCTGTGGCCCCTGCCTCCCTGATATGATATCCGGCAATGGTTATGTAGTTTATTCTGGAAGCCTTTTCGGTACAGAATACGATGCTGTCCCTCACCATCCGCATCGATGGCTTAATAGGAAAGATATAGGTGCCCCGAGCCAGAATCTCCTTCAGGATATCATTCTGGGGTGTGGCTACCAGCTTATCTAAGGATATGCCTCGCTTCTCTGCCAGCACAAAATACATCGCAAGGATGATATTAGCCGGAGCATTGATCGTGAAGTTTGAGGCAATCTTGTCCAGGTCCCTATCGCCTTTAAAGGCCTCATAGAGGATCTCAAAATCCCTGAGCGAATCCACCGCTACGCCAACCTTGCCCACCTCGCCTTCCACAGCAGGATCATCTGAGTCATAACCGCACTGTGTAGGCAGATCAAAGGCATAATTTGGCCCTCCTGTCCAGCCTCGCTCCTGCATTGCCTTATGGAAATCGCGTGTATCTTCTGGTGAGCCATACCCTGAATAAGCACCAGCCCTTCGATCCCCGCCTCCGGAGCCTTCATTCCCTTTCCCCATCATTGAAGTCATCATGGCGGCCCTGCTGGTGGGATAAATCCCTGATGTAAAGGGGTATTCTCCTGGGAAACCTACCTTTTCCATAAAATCATAATCTTTAGCCTCTAATGGAGAGTAAAACTTTTGGGGGCTCTCCTTAAGTCCATATCGATCAAGTCCCTTCTTGAGGGTTGTCTCCTCCCACTCCTTTTTCTTTTCTTTCAGATGCTTAAATTCATCCTCTGAATACATACCCAACCTCCTTTTTTTTATTTATGATAAGATTAAGTTAAATCAACTTATAAATTGTGTTAAGTCAATTCAAAAAATGATATTCTGTTATTACTAAGAATTTGCTTTTTGTATGCAGCTATAATATCGAGTTCGGTCTTTATAGAACAACTGGTAAAGGTATTGCTGAATGATTTGTCACATCATCATTTAGAGGAAATCTACTTGACTTCTCATGCAAAATCTAATTATATCAAATACTCCATTTAGTACATCAATTGGGTGGGGATGCCAATGAAGGTCTTATTGATATTGTTTTAAATCTCCTACTGTATCGCTTGGTTATGCGGCATGTGTACCTTTAAGAGGAATAAGGGTAGGGTTATAGGGTTCAAAGATGTCATGAATCACATTCTTCTATACATTGGTTGCCTGAGTGATCATCTGCATCTATGCCGTTGCCGCATGGACAAGGTTATAATATCCTTATTGTAGAGTTGATTATATTTCTATTATTTTGGGAGCTTTTACCACTCCTATAAAGAAGGTGTGATCAATAATGACAATGGATAAAAAAGAGAGAGCCGCTCTAATAAGAAAGGGGAACGAGTATTTTAATAAGGGCGAGATTGACAAGGCCATAAAGATATTTGTTAAGACAGGCTATAGGGATGGCCTTGGAAGGATTGGTGATCTCTACTTTTATGATAAGAAAATGCCCTTGATCGCTTTCAAGTACTATAAGTTGGCAAATATGGATGATAAGGTAAATGAGATATTTCAGAGGATGATCTTTGCCTTGGGCAAATGGTTAGGCGAGGATAGATTGAAGGACGATGCTATGCACACCAAACGCGAGCCACCCCCAATTAAGGTGTCTCCAAAACTGAAGATTCTTGCAGAGGAGATATTAAGAAGGGATAATGGAAAAGGGTAAAGGGACTTCAGGTTTACTCATCAAATGGATTCAGGTAAAATAAATGATTAAAATATTGAATAGAATAGTAATTATTCTCTTCGCTCAGTTTTTGTTTCATACCGCAGGCTTTGGCAATGTGGGAGAAGCCGCAAGATATCTTGAAGATAATGTAGTATTTACGAATTTAAGCAATGGGATAAGCGTTATTATGCTTAATCGTGGTTATGCCCCTACGCTCTCTATGATTATATCATTCAGGGTCGGCTCTGTGGATGAGGGTTACAGGAGCATCGGGACGGCTCATATGCTTGAGCATATGTTATTCAAGGGCACTGATAGGATTGGGACAAATGACTTCAAGAAGGAGAATGAGATATTAAAAAAGATAGAGATAATAGGCGAGAGGTTGGATAGACTGAGGATTGAGAGTTCTGGGGATGAGAGGATAGGGGATTTGGAAAAGCAATTGAAGGATTTGCAGAGGGAACATAGCAGATATGTTGTCTCTTCACCCTATGATAGGGTATATACCGCTAACGGAGGGGTCGGATTTAATGCATCGACCTCCAGGGACAGGACTGCCTATTATATTGAATTGCCGGCCGTGAAGTTGGAGCTTTGGGCAAGATTGGAGTCAGAAAGGCTGAGAAATCCTGTGCTGAGAGAGTATTATATTGAGAGGGATGCGGTAATGGAGGAGAGATTGATGCGATATGAATCAAGGGGGAACTCAAACCTCTTTGAGAAATTTATCGCAGTAGCCTTTTTAGCCCATCCCTACAGGCATCCCACAATTGGATGGAAATCGAATATTGAGCATCTTTCCATTAAGAGTGTGAGAGGCTTTTATGATGCTTATTATATCCCCTCAAGGATGACAATCACTGTAGTGGGATTGCAGGATACAGATAGGACATTAAAATTATTGGAGAAGTACTTTGGTAGAATTGAGAAGAGGGATGAACCCCAAGGGGTCCATTTAGATGAGCCATTACAGCGGGGGGAGAGGCGGCTTGAAATCTATTTTGAGTCCAATCCCTATCTCCTAATTGGATGGCATAAACCCACTTCTCCATCAAGGGATGACTATGTTGCTGATATTATTTCCGGAATTTTATCGGATGGAAAGACCTCAAGATTCTATAGATCACTCGTTCTTGAGAAGGGAATAGCCGCCTCTGTGGAATCCTGGAACGGCACACCTGGCGTGAGGTATAATAATCTCTTTATCATCTCTGCGGTTCCAAAACATCCCCATACCCCTGATGAGCTGGAAGTGGCTATATATAAAGAGATAGAGAGATTGAGGGATGATATAAACAGGGACGAAATAGAGAGGGTGCTCAATCGCATTGAGTCTTCTATGGTCTTTGATCTTGATTCTAATAGTGGAATCGCGAGATCTTTGAGTTATTATCAAACGGTACTAGGAGACTGGGGTTATTTACTGGAATATCTGAAGACCGTGAAGACCATCAGCCTGGAAGAGATCAGGAAGACCATTGACAAATTCTTCACCAAGGAGAATAGGACTGTAGGCATCCTTCGAAATAGCGCATTGAATCGGGAGAGTCATTAAGGTTAGCATGATAGTGGAATCTATGATTTTTAAGTATCTTATGTAAGAGGTGTGATGAAAAAGGGAATATTTCTTAGGATAATAGCGGCTTTTCCCATTATCCTTATTTGGGGTTTTTATGGAGATATCAAATCTGTGCAGAGGGCTTTTGCAGAATATAGGGATAATTCCCCAATAGCCAATATCCAATTGCCAGAGGTGATCTCCACTGTCCTAGACAATGGCATTAGAATCTTCTACGTCCAGGATGAATTACCCAAATTAAATATTGTGGTGTCCGCTGGTTTGGGGAAACTCTATGAGAACAAGGGGAATGCAGGTATCGCTGAGCTTATTGCTAAAACCCTCTCCCTTGGAGGATCCAAAAAGTATCCCGGGATTTCTCTCCATCAAACCATAGAGTCAATTGGAGGGGAATTATCGATCCTTAGCTCTTGGGAAGAGACTACTATTTCACTTAGGGTTCTGGAGAGATACAGCGATTTAGCATTTGAGATAACCTCAGAATTGATTCAGCATCCAATTTTTGATGATACGTTTATAGATCAGGCAAAATCGTTTATCCTGGAGGATGTTAGGCGGAAGAAGGATAGTCCTGAGATTCTTGCCTTTGATAAGGCAAAGGAGATTATATTCAATGGGAATGGCTATGGCGCTGTGGAGACCGAGGAGACCCTAGGATCAATTACCCGGGAAGATATTATTGAGTTATGGAATAGCCATTTCAAGGCGAGTAATATTATTATTGGTGTTTCGAGTTCATTGAATTTCAGCACAATTAAAGAATATCTAAAGAACTCCTTCAGCCGGTTGGAAAAGGGCAAGGAGAGATTTTATAGCATTGATAATAGATCCATTGCTGATTCAATGATAGAGAAATCGAAAAGGATTTATCTGATCCATAAGGATATCCCTCAGGCCACAATAGTTATCGGCACAAATGCCCCATCCTATAGATATAGCGGAGTCTATGCCCTTGAAATAATGAATTATATCCTTGGGGGTGGATCCTTCAACTCCAGATTGATGAAGGAGATTAGGGTGAAGAGGGGATTATCCTATGCTGTTCAGTCAATTATCAGGTTCAGGAGGGATACAGGGGTCTTTTTGGCCTATGCCCAGACGAAGAATGATACAGTAGACCTAGCGCTTTCACTACTAATGGAAAATATCGGTTTAATGATGGATGAACCGGTTTTAGATGAGGAGTTGAAGTGGGCAAAGGAAGCGATTATGAATAGTTATATCTTTGAGTTTAATACAATCAGCAATGTATTAGGTAAGTATATCTTTTTAAGCTATTATGGATTTGAAAAGAAATTCCTTAGAGAATATCAGAATAATATTTATCGAGTTACTAAAGATGACATAAGGGAGGATTGTAAAGGATTGTTGGCGGATGGTCTGATTAAGGTGGTTGTGGGCAATAGAAGTTTGAAGGATAAATTAGAAGAATATGGGAAGGTTATCATACTGGAGCCATGATTGTTCAAGATATATTATCAAGAGCGGGTGATAGATGCTTGTTGTAATAGAAGAATGGGGGGCTTTTCGGTTTAAAGGTTATCCGGTTCTGAGATGAATTCTTCGAGTTTTTTATTTTCAGCTAATATTTTGGTAATTTCTGAAATAGTGTTATCAACTGATAGTCGCGCATCATAAAATTTCTGCTTTTCATTATAGGTGATGTCTCTAATCTCCTCTATATTTTGGCTTTCAAGAAAGTATTTCAAATCCTTAAATATATTATATAGATTTCTGTAGAGACCCCTAACAGAATGAAACATTTCGGAATAGTATATTAGTTTCATCCTTCTCATATCTGAATCTAACATATAAAAGATTTTCTTTCTTTTATTATCCAGCTTTGAGAGGTAGTAGGAGATGGATCTTGGATAATTGGTTAGCTCTTTATGGTTTTCCAATATTTTGTCAATTCTCTGAAGACCATCAATGTCAATGTTTCGATAAAAGTCTTCCAATTGGTTATAGTTTATTCTGTCTGATTCAGTAATTACATTTGAGTTTTTAATATTCATCAGAATACCATGGATCCTCTCTTTGTGGTTATGCAAATACTCAATGGTGTTAATTATTGTTCGATCGGGATTAAATGTCAGGTCAACAACCTCTGCTGAATCATTATCAAACCCCTCTCCCTCCACATTGACCTCTTCCTCATCATATTCGAGACCTTCAAATAATTCCTCATATTCCTGTTTTAATGCGCTATCCCTCTTATGACTCTTTAGCATTTGATGAAAATAGGCCGCGGCTTTTATTGGGGTTCTGATCAATTTTATTACATCAATCTTTTTAGTCTTTTTATCATATCTTAATCCATACATGTTTCCCTTTGGATCGATATATCTGTTCTGGAAGTCATAAACAGTTATTTTTGAGGTATTAATCTCAGAAATGTCGTTTATGTGAATGAACCGGGTTTTCATGAATTAATTATTCTGCTATATCTTCTATCTCAGTATTAAACCTAACTGCTAAATATTTATCTCCCTTTCCACTATAATCGGATAGGCTCTGTGCGATCTCTGAAGGATTGTTTTGAATGATACCTGTTCTCACAATGATTCCATCAATAGCGAATTTCTTTTTATTTTTTTTAAACTTTAATCGAATCGGCATGTTAATGTATATATTTGAATTAGTGACAATAAAGACTCCCCCCCTGCTGATATCCAATATATGCCCCTTGCCTTTTAGGGGGATTGATATCTTATTATCAATCTCTTCAGGATCGCCCTCATAATATTTAAATTTTACTGGTATTTTACAGTTGAATCTTGGGTGTTTTCTTTTTTCTGTCATAGTAGATATATGAAATTCTCTCAAAGGGTTTTCATTGGTATAATATTTACTATATTAAATAGGTTAATTTCTCACCTCACTTTAACCCAGCAGTTTAAATGACCTGAAAATTTTATTTTTATAGAAAATTATACCTAGAGAAATCATAACATGGGCCTCTATCTCTGGTCAAGAATGTTTTGATCAATTGAATATTAATCTTATAGGTAACATTAAACCCTTTCCTAATTGTAGGGAATTGTGTTAGGTTTGAATAAATAGTTTCTTCGGAGTAAAGTAAAATCATCATTGACTAAAGATATGAGAGGGTAGATAAAGGGTAATCATGGGGAATAATTATTTATAGCTGCTGAATATTTGGTAAAGTGAAGATAATTATTTTCAAGCTTAGTAACATAGAGGGATAGTATCTGGAAATGAAACATATGGAGACAAAATATATATTTATTACAGGTGGTGTATGCTCTTCACTCGGTAAAGGGATTTCCACCGCTTCGCTTGGGCTCCTGCTGGAGGGGCATGGGTTTAAGATATCTATAATAAAGATTGATCCATACATCAATATTGACCCTGGAACCATGAGCCCCTATCAGCATGGAGAGGTTTATGTCACAGAGGATGGGGCTGAGACGGATTTGGATCTTGGGTACTATGAACGGTTTACAAATGCCAAGTTATCAAGTAAAAATTCTATCTCTACAGGACAGATTTACTATACTGTAATAGAGAGGGAGAGAAGGGGTGATTATCTAGGAAGGACTGTGCAGGTAATACCACATATTACCAATGAGATAAAGAAGAGAATATTCGATGTAGCCGCTGATGAGGAGTTGGATTTTCTCCTTATTGAGATAGGGGGAACAGTCGGCGATATTGAATCAATACCATTTCTTGAGGCAATTAGGCAAATAAGACAGGAGTTGGGTCATAAGCGTGTCCTGAATGTACATTTAACCCTTATCCCAACCATAACCGTAGCAGGAGAGCAGAAGACAAAGCCGACCCAGCATTCAGTCAAAGAACTGATGCAATTGGGAATTATACCGGATATTCTCCTTTGCAGGACAAGCACCCCTATGTCAGAGGATATGAAGAACAAGATCGCCCTCTTCTGTAATGTGTCTGAGAAGAATGTTATCTCTGCCTTGGATATAAAGGGTTCAATATATGAGATTCCTGATATGCTTCACGAGAATGAATATGATACAATGGTGCTTGATCACTTCAATATAGATAGCTCTAAGATAGATATACCGGAATGGAATTGTTTTATCAATTCATTGAGGTTGCCTAGCAGAAGGGTTACAATTGCTGTGGTGGGGAAGTATATCTCACTACAGGATGCCTATCGATCAATATATGAAGCCCTGCTGCATGGGGCAGTGGCGAACAAGGCGGAGCTTTCGATTGTGAGAATTGATTCGGAGGATATTGAGAATGAGGATAAGGGCAGTATCCAATCCCTTTTTGAGGGTGTTGATGGCATCCTTGTGCCCGGAGGATTTGGGGATAGGGGGATAGAGGGTAAGATCGTCGCAATACACTATGCTAGAACTAATGAAATACCCATGTTTGGCATCTGTCTTGGTATGCACTGCGCGGTCAGTGAATTTGCGCGGAATGAATGCGGATTAAGGAATGCAAACTCAACTGAGATCAATCCCGCTACTGAAAATCCAGTAATATCCCTATTAGAGGAGCAAGAGCTTGTGGATAAGTTGGGGGGCACCATGCGTTTGGGGGCATATAGATGCATTTTTTTGGAAGGCACGAGAATCAGAAAGATATATAATGCTGATTCGAGTATGGAGAGACACAGGCACAGGTTTGAGTTCACCCTAAGATATAAGCATATTTTTGAGAAGAATGGAATGATATGCAGCGGAATCAATCCAAAGAATGGGCTGATAGAGACCGTTGAGTTAAGAGAGCATCCCTGGTTTTTGGGAACCCAATTCCATCCTGAATTTAAATCAAAACCCACAAAACCACACCCTTTGTTTCGTGATTTTATCAGGGTTTCTATAGAACTACACAAAGAGTAGAATTCTATGAATAATTGTTAAGGCTTATATATTACCTATGGTTATTATTCTTGTCTATATAATATAATATTATGCGTAAATAAAAAATGAGTACTGATGATAAAAATAGTGATGGTTTGGATCTTGCTGGGGTTGGCAAAGTAGCGAAAGCAATACCTCCAGAAGTATACATCCACAGTGCTTCGTCAGTCATTGAAATCTTCAAGAAACTGACAGCTCCAATTACAGAGACTACGAGTGGGTTTGGACGTTATATTCGCCAAAAGTTTGACAACATGGTTGAAGTAGAGAAGGCGCTTGCCACTAACTCAATCCAAAGCGCTATTGGTAAGGCTGAATCCAAATGCAAAACAAGTGGTACTAAAATTATCAAACCTATACATGAAAAAAGTTTTATAAAATCAATCGAGGAGGCATCGAAAGAAACGGATCCTACCTTACATGAAATGTGGACAAACCTATTGGCCGACCAATTGACAAATATTAACTTTCATCCTCATTTTGTAGAAATATTACCACACTTTAGTCCATCAGAGGCTAAGTTGCTCCTGTCGCTGTTACCGATAGAAAAAATAGGAGAAAATGGTGGTCGCTACATCACCAATTCAGATGACTCTTTTAAATACTGGGTAAGAAATTCAGGAGAAGAGATACTAAATAAGTGGGATTACTCCTGTGTTCTACTTCTTGAGTTTAAATTTGCTGACATTTTAGGCACCCAAGAGGGGCAATATAGAAAAGAAGATAAAGTTACACTTTTTTATAGAACTAATGCAGGGAACACATTTTTATCTGCTGTTAGCCAATAAATAACAAAAAATCGCATAACCATGCGCTCAACCTGACACGAAGAGGTTCCTTTGGCCACTTCGTGGGATTTACTTCGGTGGCGTGCAGGTTAGCTTAAGCGGTATATTCTGAAGATCTCAGCAGCGGAAGAGGAATTTAATGGATATTTGTGGTTATGACATTACTGGTAAACAGCGTTTCTTTTTTATAGCTGGTCCATGTGTGATAGAGACAATGGATAGGACCTTGAGGTTGGCTGAGGAGTTAAAGGGTATAGCAGAGAGATTAGGCCTGTTTTTCATATTTAAGTCCTCCTTTGATAAGGCGAATAGGAGTTCAATTGACTCCTATCGAGGACCTGGATTGGAAGAGGGCCTTAGGGTCCTTGAGGAGGTGAAGGAGCGACTTGGAATACAGATAACTGCTGATGTCCATACTGTGGAGGAGATATCATCAGTAAGCGGTGTAATTGATCTATTGCAGATACCGGCTTTTCTATGCAGACAGACGGATTTAATCCTTAAGGCTGGCAAGAGCGGAAGACCTGTGAATGTGAAGAAGGGTCAGTTTATCGCTCCTGGCGATGTCTCAAATATAATAGATAAATTAAGGCATTCGGGCTGCAATAGTTATGCTGTGACTGAAAGGGGATACACTTTTGGTTATAACAATCTTGTGGTGGACATGCGGTCCTTTGAGATTGTCCGATCCCTTGGATCGCCTGTGATCTTTGATGCTACGCATTCTACTCAATTACCTGGAGGCGGCAGAGTTTCTGGCGGGGAGCGGGAGTATGTGCCAATATTGGCACGAAGCGCCGTGGCAGCAGGGATCGATGGCCTTTTTATGGAGGTTCATACCTCTCCGGATGATGCCCTCTGCGATGCATCGAACCAATATTATCTTGATAAACTGGAGAATCTGCTTAGGGTTCTAATTGATATTGATGATATAGTAAAGGGCTGATCTAAAAAGGTTTGTGAGATTTGAGACGGCTGTTTAATTTAGTATGGAGTTTATTAACTAAGATGAAAGTTATGAACACTTCCCCAAAAGGTGTAGTGCCTTGGTTTATGATGATTATGAAATTCTTATCCGGTCTATGGGAATCAAGGAATTTTCGTTTTTATATTTTGGTGTTTATTATTATAATAAATCATCATTGCAGGAGGAGTATGCCTCTGGACCCAGCGAGTTTCCGACCGGATATGAGGGTTAAGAATTTTACCACCTTTAACTATATGGAGGGTAGTATTGCCTGGGAGATAGATGCTGAAGAGTCTTCCTATTATTTTAATGAAAAGCGATCAATCGCGGAACAAGTTGTTATGGATTATTATGAGGACAATGTAAAGACTGCTGTTGTGAATGCTAGGAGGGCTATCATTCATACAGATTCTCACGATATTGAACTCATTGGAGAAGTGGATATTCTCTCCTCCTCTGGCAACAGACTATTAACCCCCAAGGTTAGATGGAATAATCAGAGCAAGCTTCTTGATACAGAGGAACATGTTAGAATTTTCAGAAAGAATGGAGATGTGGTTGAAGGCATAGGGCTTAGGGCTGATTACGATCTCGAGAACTATGAGATAAAGAGAAAAGTAATTGCAATCACCAAGAATGCAGGTCAAAAGAGGAAAGAAGGGGGAAAGAAATGAAGCGTGCATTTAGGAGTTGGGGATGTATCCTAGTTATCCTTTCTCTGCTAGGTCTTTTTCCTGAAATTTCCTCCATTTGGGGAAGGGGGAGCAACTCGGTAATAGCAACTGGTGATAATGTTAAAAGCAAATTAGTTGGTGAGGAGGATGGGAAAAAGGTTTTTATAACAGAGTTGACGGGCAACCCGAGAATAAAATATAAAGATAATGTATTGAGGGCAAATAAGATAATTATTCGAGGGAGCGAAGGAGAGATTGTCGAGGCTATTGGAAAGGTTCTTATAACAGAGAAGAGAAAGGGCTCCATAATTAGGTCTAAGAGGGCTGTATATTATAAGTTTGAGGATAGAGTAGAAATTACCGGAAATCCATCCATTATTACCAGAAGGGAGGATGATAACTCAAAGGTCCACCTCAAGGCGAATAGAGTGGAATATGATATTGACGAAAATGTAGCTCATGCCTTTGGCAGTGTTAATCTAAAAAATCGTGATATCCATATTAATTCTCAAAGGGCTGTTCTTGAGAGGTCGCAAGGGGTATTGACTTTTTTAGAGAAGCCAATTATGCGGAGGGGTGAGGAGCAATACCGAGCTGATGAGATTATCTATCATACCAAGAAGAAGCTCTTTATATTGAATAGAAATGCCCATGTAATAACATTTTCCGAGGAGAGAGATCCTGAGAATGGTGAGAAGAGGAGGGTGAAGCTAATTGCCAGTGGTGACCGGATTGAGCATTTGGAGGATGGAGAGAAGTTGACAAAAATTATCGGGAATGGGGTTATTGAGAAGGAGGATACAATTTTTAGGGGGGATGAGATTGAGATAGTTGGTGAAGACGGGAGCATGATTGAAGGGGTGAGGGTCGCAATCGATTATAGGGCTGAGAATGTATTGGTTTATGGTAACAGATTCAGGTACTATCAGAGGGATGGATATTCTTCGGTTTGGGATAATGCCCATATGGTGATAGTGGATGATGAGGCTCAGAAGCGAAACACTAAGATATATGGACATTATATGGAATTCTTTCAGGATCTGGATGAGTTATTGGTAAATGGGGATGTTAGTATTTATCATGATTCAGAGATAATCAGGGGTGATATGGCCAGGTTTACGAGAGAAGAGCGCTCTATGTATATAACCGGTAATTCTCGAGTGGAGAAGGGGGAGTCTGTCGTATTCGCTGACACAATTATTTATAACACAAAGAGTCGTGATACAAGGCTTATCGGGGATTTGAAGGGGAACATATCCAGAGCTCGTGGAATGTAAATGAAAAATATTGATAATGATAATGGGAAAATCCTTAGGCTAGATTCATTACTCAAGAAGTATCGTCAAAGGATTGTTGTAAACAATATCTCATTTCAGATTTCAAAGGGAGAAATTGTTGGACTATTAGGTCCCAATGGGGCTGGGAAGACCACAACATTCTATATGGTGGTTGGATTAGTGAAACCAGATGGTGGAAATATCTATCTAAACGATAGGGATATTACAAAACTGCCAATGTACATAAGGGCTCAGCATGGAATTGGATATTTGCCCCAAGAATCATCCGTTTTTAGGAAATTGACTGTGGCTGAAAACCTTGATATCATTCTTCAGATGCAGGACTTGGAGAAGAGTGAAATTGAGGGGAGGAGGGAGATGCTCCTCAGGGATTTGTCTATTGAGCATGTGCGGGATCAGAAGGCTTATACACTTTCAGGGGGTGAGCGAAGACGAACAGAGATCGCGCGGACACTAATTACAAGTCCTGACTTTTTGCTGTTGGATGAGCCCTTTGCAGGGATAGATCCGATTGCTGTTTCAGATATACAGGAGATAATTTATTCATTAAAGGAAAGAGATATTGGAATTTTAATAACGGATCATAATGTAAGGGAAACCTTGAGTATCACTGATAGGTCATACATAATGTTCGAGGGAAAGATTTTGATCAGCGGTAGGGCAGATGAGCTAACGAGTAGCCAAAAGGCTAGAGAAATATATTTAGGTGAGAAGTTTTCACTTTAGATTTGGAAGAAAAAATGGCCAATTCAATGAAAATGGGAATAATACAGACTCAGCGGTTGGCACTGAATCAATCCCTGATTCAGTCAATTGAATTGCTGCAGCTTACTTCCCTTGAACTGGCTGAGAGAATATCTAAGGAATTACTTGAAAATCCTGTCCTGGAAGAGGATAATGCTGCAGAGCCTTCTTTGATGAAGGAGAGGGATGGAGATATTAAATCGAGGGTTGAAGAGGAGTTGAGTGGCGGTGAGAGCCTGCTTCAGAGACAGGAGGAACAGAGGTTGAATTTTGAGAATTATAGTGATAGCGGATATTCAAATTATTCAAATGATGATAATAAAAAACAGAGTTTCATCGAAAATGTCATAACCCAGGAGGTAACACTTCAACAACACCTCCTCTCACAGGCAAGACTAACTACAAAGGATAGGATAGAACTGGCCTTGCTGGAGAATATCATAACATCAATAGATGATAATGGATTTTTATCTATTGATATTGAGGCCATAATTAGAGATAATAAAAGGACCAATGAAGATGTCTTGAATGCTCTTTCAGTTATACACAATTTTGATCCGGTTGGATGTGGAACCCGAAACGTTCAGGAAAGCTTAATAATACAGGCTGAATTGCTTTACCCTGATGATGAGATGCTGCATAGGATTTTAAGGGATTACTTTCGCGAACTCGAGATGTTGGATTATGAGAAGATCTCTAAGGCATTAGATATCACAATCAATGATGTAATTATCAAGAGCAAACTTATACAATTACTTAATCCCTTTCCAGGTGCACAATATTCAACTAATAGGATTAAATATATTGTCCCTGATGTAGAGGTCAAGTATGTTGATGATGAAATTCATGTGAATATGAATGATGATTGGATTCCATTAATACGTATTAATTCCTATTATAGCAATCTTTTACGGAAAAAAAGCATTGATAAGAGTGCTAAGGAGTATCTAAAGGATAAGATGCAATCAGCAAGGGGTTTGATACAGAATATCTCAAACAGAAGGGATACCATAATGAGGGTTGTAACTGCAATTATGGAGCGTCAGAGAGAATTTTTATCCAAGGGGATTGGTCACCTCAATCCGCTAACAATTTCTATTATTGCTGATGATGTTAGATTGCATAAATCTACTATTAGTAGAGTAATAAGCGGAAAATATATTCAAACCAGTTGGGGTGTCTTTGAACTGAAGCGCTTTTTTGTTTCCAGGATAGGGTCTTATAATGAGGAGGATCAATCATCTGATAAGGTTATGAATCTTATAGGTCATATAATAAATAATGAGGATGAATCTAATCCTGTCACAGATGAGGAGATTCTTATCAAGCTGAAGGAACATGGAATAAAAATTGCAAGAAGAACAATCGCAAAGTATAGAGGAATAATGAATATTCCTCCTTCAAGTAGGCGTAAGAGATTTAATATGATAAAAAGAGAGAGGTCGGAATGAGAATTGATATTACTGGAAGGCATATGGAAATAACCCCGAGTCTGAGGGAGTATGTTGAAAGAAAGATAAACAAGGTTGTAAAATTTTTACCAACACTTAGGGATGCTCGTGTTATTATGTATATTGAAAAGGTTGATCATATTGTTGAGGCAATAATAAGCGGTAATGGAGTTAGTTTCCATTCTATTGAGAAGGCAAATGATATGTACTCCTCTGTCGATCAACTGGTTCGTAAAATTGAAAAACAGATTGTGAAGTATAAAGAGAAGCATTTTGAGCATAAATCAATTCCACCAGGTGAGTGGAAGATCGAGGAATAGGGTAATGTATCTCTATGATTGATGTTCCATCGGGAGTTTTTGTCTGAAGATGAAGGTATTGGAATTACTATAATGTTATTTGATTTCTATTTGGGATTCGCACAATACACTTAAAAATTGGTTATTCATCAAACATGAAGAAGAAAAGAATTTATATAAAAGATCTTATGGAGGAAGGCGGGGTAATCGACCTGCAACTAAAGCTGATTGCCGGAGAGGATGGCCTTCATAAAGAAATTACTGTTGGTGAGATTAATAGACCAGGTCTCAGTCTTGCTGGTTTCTTTGATTTTTTTGCATACGAGAGGATACAGATCTTCGGCCTTGGGGAGACAGCTTTTATGAGACAATTTACCGTAGACCGAAAGAGAGAGATATATGAAAAATTTTTCTCTTATGATATCCTATGCTGTGTTTATACTCATTGTGAGAAACCTGATAAATTATTTGAGGATTGGGCTAACAAAAAAAGGGTGCCAACATTTATAACTGAACACCCTACAACAAGATTTGTCAGTCTGCTAACACATGTACTAGAGGATACCTTTTCACCATCCACTACCATTCACGGCACTTTAGTTGATGTCTTTGGGATCGGAGTCCTATTGCTTGGAAAGAGCGGAGTAGGCAAGAGTGAGAGCGCGCTTGAATTGATTGAGAGGGGACACCGTCTTGTTGCAGATGATCTCGTTGAGATCCAAAGGACTGATGAATCCTTTCTCATTGGCAGCGCATCAGATGTTATTACTCACCATATTGAAATCCGGGGATTGGGAATAATCAATCTTAAGGAGATATATGGGATCAGGTCTATCCGTAATAGGAAGAGGATAGAGTTAGTGATTTTACTTGAGGAGTGGGACTCATCAAGGGAATATGATAGGTTAGGGATAGAAGAACAGAAGTACACTATTTTGAAAATAGAACTACCCTACATAATAGTGCCCGTAAGACCAGGCAGAAATATACCAATAATCATTGAGACTGCGGCTTTAAATCAGCGATTAAAGAGAATGGGTACCTTTTCTGCAAAAGAACTTGATGAAAAGATCAAAAATATGATTTCTATGAAATAGTTGGGATTTAATGATTGAAAAAATAGCCATTGTAAAGAGTGATGCAGGTGTTCATGCTAGACCAGCTATGTTACTTGTAGAGGAAGCGATGAAGTACCCCTGTGAGGTTTTCCTGATTAAAGATGGGATTGAGGCTAATTGTAAGTCGATACTATCAGTTTTGGGATTAGCCATAACATCGGGATCAAAACTTATTGTAAGAGCCAATGGAGAGGGGGAAGCTGAGGTTGTGTCCAAACTCGTTGCTCTAATTGAAGATAACTTTAATAATGATTAAAGTGAATTAAGAGGATACGAATAATTACTGAAATATATTCGTTAACTCTGGCTCTATAATAGCCTAGTGATAATATCTATTGTGCCAAAACCTTCATTATATAAGATATAATACTACCGATTGACATTAAAATTGGTTGTAGACTTCTTCCATCTCAAAACATTATGAATATTAGGATAATTAGTAAGTCCAGATTGCAGGATATTGTTTTTCTTATTGGGATATTTTTATTCTCAGCTCTGCTAATTTTGGGATTATTTCCACGGACTGATACAGAGGAAAGGATTGGCCGAGCATTTTTTCTTTATTTGATGATGATTACCCCGATTCTGGCTGCGATTTACTTTATAGTTATGTCCTTCAGGAGGAAACTCTATTCATCCTCATCATATATTGGTTCAAGTATCAGGTTAAAGATTGCCCTTGCATTTGTTTTCTTTGCATGCTTTACGTCGCTGCCAATAATATTTATCACAAATTATATCATTGATAATCAGATATCTGAGTTGATTACTGAAAAGACGATTAATGCCCTTGAAGACGCAATTAACATGTTTGATGATTCCATAAATGAGCGCTATGACAATCTTTATAGTGATTTAATATTTCTGGATTATTCGATAATGACAGGTCATTTTAATGTGAATTCCCCAAAAGGGCGGAGGGATATAGATAATATTTTTAGGGTCAAGGGATATAATTCTATTGTATATAGAGTGATTAAGAAGGATGTTTCCAATAATGATATTTATGAGGTTGATAGAAGCGGCTATAATGATACATATAAGAATGGCATAAAGAGGTTTTTTAGCGCTATTATTCCTAAACAAAAGTATGATGTTTATAAAATATCAATTGATGGAATATCTATATTATTGGGAGGATTGAATTCTGGAAATTATATTATTGCCCTGTATAAGATGATACCGGAGAAGATATTAAACAGGGTTTCTGTATATGAGGATGCTTTACATAAATATAATAGGAAGGAGTTTTCTAAGACCTATCTTCAAACCAGGATCAGGATATTCCTTCTTATTCTATCATTATTAATAATAATTGTAACAATTATTATCAGCTTTATTCTCTCAAAGAATATCACCCGTCCGGTCTTGGAACTGGCCGGAGCTGCTGGCAGTGTTGCATCGGGTGATTTTAGCATTCGTTTAAAGAGAGACTCTGATGATGAACTCGCTCTACTATTCGATTCATTTAATAAGATGGTCAAGCAGCTTGATGAGAGTAAAGAGGTGATGTATCAGACTCAGAAACTACAGGCTTGGAAGGAAGTGGCTAAAAGATTAGTACATGAGATAAAAAATCCTTTAACGCCAATAAGGCTATCAGCTGAGAGAATGCAGAGAAGATTCAAGGATAAGCATCCGGACATTGATAATATCATTATTACGGGAACTGAGACAATAACTGAAGAGGTAAATGTACTAACCAGGTTATTGAATGAATTTTCCCGATTTGCTAGACTTCCGGAGATGAATCCTGAGTTTCAAAACCTTAATCCAATATTGGAAAATAGCGTCAATTTTTTTCGAGCTCACGAAGGCATTACCTTTAAAACAGATTTCGATGACTCAATTCCTGGTATGTATCTTGATAAGGTTATGATAAGACAGGCATTGACTAATGTTTTACAGAATTCTGTTGACGCCGTAAAGGAGAGTGGAAATATTTATGTTAAGTCCGAATTAGTGAATAATGGAAATGATTCAATTGTAAGGATTAGTATTAAAGATGAAGGTATTGGTATTAGGGAGGAGGATTTTAAAAATATTTTTGAGCCAACCTTTTCAACCAAGGAAAGTGGAACAGGGCTGGGTTTAACAATTGTTGAGAAGATCGTTTTAGAGCATTATGGTAGGATATATTTCAATTCCATATTTGGTGAAGGAACTGAGTTTATTATTGATTTGCCCGTATTAAAAGAAGAGGAAGTGAATAGTGGCAAGGATATTATTAGTTGATGATGAAATAAATATTATTAAGACATTAAGCGCTATACTTCAGGATGAAGGGCATACTGTGTATTCTAGTGCTAGCGGTTATGATGCCCTTGATTTCCTTAGGAAAAATAGCGTTGATCTAGTCTTTTTGGATGTATGGCTACCGGATATTGATGGTGTTGATGTACTTCAGAGAATAAAACAAGGGGATACAAACGCAGCAGTAATTATGATTTCCGGTCATGGCTCTATTGACATTGCAGTTAAGGCTACAAAGATGGGGGCCTTCGATTTTCTTGAAAAACCTCCATCCATGGAGAGGGTTTTGACCTCTCTTAATAATGCTCTTGAACAGGTTAGACTTAGGAGGGAGAATATAAGGCTGAGAAAAGAGGCGCATCAGGAAGATGAGATGATCGGAGAGTCCAGGGGAATATTAGAGGTTAAGAGTATAATTGAGACTGCAGCTAAAACCAATGCAAGGGTTTTCATCACTGGTGAAAGCGGCACAGGAAAGGAGCTTGTGGCAAGGGCGCTATATAAAAATTCTAAGCGATCGGATAAGCCATTTATTAAAGTGAATTGCGCTGCAATACCTAATGAATTAATTGAGAGTGAACTCTTTGGTCATGAGAAGGGTTCATTTACAGGAGCAATCAATAAGAGGTTGGGGAAGTTCGATTTGGCTGATGGCGGGACGCTATTTCTGGATGAGATATGTGATATGAGCGCAGGGGCTCAAGCAAAGGTTTTGAGAGTATTGCAGGAGCAGCAATTTGAAAGGGTTGGGGGGTCTGAAACTATAACCGTTGATGTAAGGGTGATATCCGCCACGAATATAGATATTAAGAAGGCTATTGAGAATGGAAGATTTCGTGAAGACCTTTACTATCGTCTTAATGTAATCCCAATCCATGTCCCCACCCTTACAGAGAGGGGTGAGGATGTACCCCTGCTTCTAAAATATTTTATTGATAAATTTTCATGTGAGCATGGTCTTAGAACAAAGGAGATTTCAGATAAAGGGGTGAGATTTTTACAAAAACATTCATGGCCGGGCAATATCCGAGAGTTGAAGAATGTTATTGAACGCTTATGTATAATGATTCAAAAGGATAATATTGCTGAAGGGGATATTAAGAAATATGTTGATTCCTATGATTATGAGGATACCTTCTCGAGGGAGATATCATCTTTGAAGGAGGCGAGGGAAGAATTCGAAAAGGAGTTTATTATACGGGAGTTAAAAAAGAATGATAAGAATATTACCCTGACTGCTAGAAAGCTTGGAATTGAAAGGACAAACCTGCATCGAAAGATAAAACAATTTATAATAAATATGGATGAATTTTAACAATCAATGTTTGAAGAATATAGAAGCTTATCCACCTACATAAAGCGCTTAAATAAGGAAAGAAAATTAATACTACATAGATGCCCTGATGAGTTATCCTTTATTAAAAAATGGATTGAGGATAAAACCGGTTTGGAAATTCAGAATAATGATGACTTGGAGAACCTCTCATTAAGAGACATAATTCTTAAATGCACTAAATGTAATAATATCATAAATAGAATGCCGCCTTATGGAAGCGGAGAAAATGGGATTATGATCATTGAGAATCCACCAAGATTGGTAAGTAGCATTGAGAGAAAATCATTGGTAGTAGAATCAAAGGAATTACTAAGAAAGATGCTAAAGGCAATAGATGTAGATATTAATAGTTGTTATATAACATCAATAATTAAATGTGAGAGCAGCGATTCCTTTTGTACACCAAGTCTTATGTTTAGGAATTGTGATAGGATATTGAAAAGGGAAATTCTTTACTTTGATCCACAAATTATAATTGTAATGGGGGAATATGTTCCTCTAATGGATATTATAAAAGAGAATAGTAGAATATTTTGGAAGGGTATCGAACATCCAATGATTCTGTTAAGGCATACAGAATTGAAGAGGAACTCTTGGGAGATACTCAAACAGGTTCGAGCAAAACTTCAAAGAGACTCATCTATAACCAACAGATGCACTGAGATAAAGGTATAGTCATTATAATTGAGCACCTAAGGAGCAAAAACAATTACAATTTTTTTATATTTATTCACTGCCTGCCAAGGGCATATTTCAGAAGCCTTTATCAATTATTAAAACACTTGAATTTTAAAAGGATTTTTTCATGACCCTTCCCAAAAGAAATTGCCTTTTATATGAATTGTAATTATGCTAATTAATTCTTATTATATAACGATGTAAAATATGAGATCTGCTGATGTCTATGTGGGGTATCCGGTAGATGGGGTTTATACCTATAATTTACCAGACGAATTGGATGTACCTTCAGGAGTTCGGGTAAAGGTTAATTTTAATAATAGGATTACTACAGCCTTTGTCGCGAATGTCCGATCCAATGGAACAGAATATCATAAGCTTAAAGATATTATCAGCGTTATTGATGATGAACCAATATTTGATGTTAGATTAATTGATCTTTCGCAATATATTGCCTCAAATTACTTATGTACTGTAGGTGAGGTTATTTCTATGGCTTTGCCTTCAGGGGAGAGGCCCTCAAATAGATATAAGAATCCCTTGGAATACCAAGAGGGGAAGGATATTCTTCTCACAGATGAGCAGAGGACGATATACGATAATATTATCAATTCACAGGGTAAAAATAAACTCTGTCATCTGATTTATGGGATCACTGGTAGCGGAAAGACTGAAGTTTTTATTGAGATAGCTAAGTATATTAGAGGACAAAATCGATCAGTAATATATCTTGTGCCGGAGATATCCATATCATCTCAGGTCTATAAGAGGTTGTATGATGTGTTTGGCAATGATTTAATAATATACCATAGTCATCAGACTCCTAATCAGAGGTTGTATAACTGGAAGAGGTTTTACAGTGGAGAAGCAAAGATTGCCATTGGAACAAGATCGGCTGTATTTTTGCAGTGTCCTGACCTCGGACTTATTATAATAGATGAGGAACATGATCCTTCATACAAAGAACATAGTACCCCACGCTATAATGTGAGGAGGATTGCATTTTACAGGAGCAGGAATGAGAATTCTCTCCTTGTGATGGGATCAGCCACTCCCTCAATTGAATCGCTCTATTCAGCAGAGAGGGGTATTTTTAGGCTGCACAGTCTTAATGGAAGGTATGGTGCAGCCACACTGCCTAAGATTGAGATAGTCAGGATCGATCCACCGAGGGAAGGTGATATGTTATCCTCAATATTGAAACTGTATAGTAAGAGGGCAATTGAAGAAGGGAATCAAGTTCTATATTTCCTTAATAAAAGGGGATTCTCACCTATAGTTTTGTGTGAATCCTGTGGATCTATTCTTGAATGCCCACAGTGCAGCATAAGCCTGAATTATCACAATAATGGTTATATGCTCTGCCACTATTGTGGTTACAGACGAAGGTTGCCGGAGAAATGTCTGGAATGTGATTCAGGAAGTATGATCAAGCTTGGCGCAGGCACTCAGAGGGTTGAGAATGCCATCAGGGAGACTTTCAGCAATGCAAGGATATTCAGGTTAGATCAAGATACCTCGAGGAAAAAAAATTTTGGATTTAAACTTATTGATCAGATGGAGAAGGGGGAGATTGACATCCTTCTCGGAACACAAATGATCGCAAAGGGATTTGACTTTCAGAATGTATCGCTTGTAGGGGTTGTAATGGCGGATATTGGACTTAATCTGCCTGATTTTAGGGCTGCGGAGAGGATTTTTTCTCTTCTAATACAGATAGCTGGGAGATGTGGCAGGGGGCAAACCCCTGGAAACGTGATTGTTCAGACTTTAGATGATACTCATTATATATTCAGCTTCCTGAAGAATCATGATTACATGAGTTTTTATAAACATGAGTTATCTTTGAGAAGGATGTTGGATTATCCCCCCTTTTCAAGGATTGTAAGGCTTCTTGTGAGAGGGAGGAAGGAAAATAGGGTTATGGACTCCATTAACAGGTTAAGGGATGTTATTAAACAACAAATCAGTGAGGGCAATAAGGCTGTTATTCTTCTTGGCCCATCGCAGGCTCCACTGTCAAAGATTGCCAATAATTATAGATATCACCTGATTTTAAAATCGAAAGACATAAATGAATTAAAGAGAATTGTAATATCGACAAGGGATTGTATTATTAGTAGGGATGTTTATCTGGAGATTGACATTGATCCATATGATATGTTATGATTTAGGTTTTCAAAGAGGAGTGTTCGAAAGCGATGGTGTAATAACTAATATTGTAAAAGGTTGAATAGAAAAGATTTGGATATGATGAATAGAAATATACTGAAATTACGAAAATATAACAGGCTATCTATTAGCCCGAGACCCTATGATGAATGTGGAGTCTTTGGCGTCTATGGACACCAGAAGTCATCTAATCTCGCCTATCTGGGATTGTATTCACTTCAGCACCGGGGGCAGGAATCGGCTGGTATAGCATCATGTGATGGGGATCATATATATAGGTATGCTGGAATGGGGAAGGTTATCGAGGTATTTGAAGAGGAGCATATCAATAAACTCCAGGGATATATGGCTATTGGACATAATAGATATTCCACAACTGGATCACCCTTTTTGAGAAATGCGCAACCCTTTAGGACTGATTCAATTCTTGGACCAATTGTATTATCTCATAATGGGAATATTGTAAATGCTGGGGAGCTTCGTTTCGATCTGGAGAGGGATGGCGCTATATTCCAGACATCAATTGATACTGAGGTTATCGTTCATCTTATGGCAAGATCTGGGATAAGTGATTTTTTGGAAGCATTGATTTACTCTCTAAGAAGGCTTCGGGGAGCTTATTCCCTTCTTATTATGAATAAGAGTAATATCTATGCAGTTAGAGATCCCTATGGATTCCGTCCTCTTGTATTGGGAAGACTTAAGGAATCCTATGTATTAGCATCTGAGACCTGTGCTTTTGATATAATTGATGCTGAATATTTGAGAGAGATAAAGCCTGGAGAGTTGCTTGAAATATCAAAATATGGAATAAGATCATATTTTCCATTTCAGGAGGAGAAGCAATCACTCTGCATCTTCGAGTATATATATTTCTCTAGGCCTGATAGCATTATCTTTGGTAATTCTGTACATGAGATGAGAATAGCCATGGGAAGAATGCTTGCAAAGCAATCACCGATAGAGGCTGATATCATTGTCCCTATTCCGGACTCTTCTATCTCAGCAGCGCTGGGCTATTCTCGGGAATCAGGTATTCCCTATGAGATTGGAATGATAAGAAGTCATTATATTGGTAGAACATTTATTGAACCTTCTCAAAGAATCAGGGATTTTGGCGCTAAAATAAAGTATAATGTTATTCGGTCTGCTGTTATGAATAAAAGGATAGTAGTGGTTGATGATTCAATAATGAGGGGCACAACGATGAGAAAGATCATCAAGATGTTTAGAAGGGCTGGCGCCAAAGAGATTCATATCAGGATATCTGCGCCGCCCACAAAATTCCCATGCTTCTATGGAATAGATATTCCAACTCATAGTGAACTTATTGCTTCATCACACACCATAGAGGAAATAAGAAAATATCTAAGGGTGGAATCAATAGAATACCTTTCAATTAAGTCAATGTTAAGCGCTGTAGATAAACCTGAAATGCAATTTTGTACCGCATGTTTTGATGGAGATTATCCAGTAGAATTTGTGCAATCTCAGGATAATCAAAAATATTTATTTGAGGATGTTGCGATGAGCGAATATTATTAAAAGTACTTGACATATATGATGATTGGATGTCCTTAAGTGGAACAAAGGTCCTTAGCCTAACTGGTAAGGCACCGGTCTCCAAAACCGGGGATTGCGGGTTCGAGTCCTGCAGGACCTGAATATTAGCTTAATTGTAGATATATAGTGGTTTAATTGATTTTAATTAAGGAATAAATTATATATTTTGCTTAATTTGGCACGGAAAATAAAATTGTAGTAACCTTGTGCCCTTGAATTTCAAATAAATGGTGTATATTGAAACAATATTGTGAATATAATTAAAGTTTAAGGTAATTGATTCTGTTATTTGAAATAATATGGAGAATATCAGCTTTGCCAATACAATTTAGGACCTATTATGGCAAAAGAATCTGAGAAGCAATTTGATAAAAGGAAGGGAAAAGAGGATCCTAAGGTAGATGAAGAAATCATCAAGGATCAGATAAAAGAATGCGAATCTGATGAAGAAGTTAAAGACAAAGAAATGATTTCGAAGACTACTAAAAAAAGATCTAAGAAGAAAAAGATCGATGATTATAAGGATTCTTCAATTTCCTGGTATCTGGAACAAATTAATAAAATCCCCCTTCTTCCAAGAGACCAGGAAGAAAGGCTTGCCAGAGAGAGTATTGATGGTAATGAAAAATCTAAAGAGTGTTTGATAAAGGCGAACTTAAGATTTGTTGTGACAATAGCAAAGAAGTATCAAACAAGCGGTATATCTCTACTCGATCTAATCAATGAGGGTAATATGGGGCTTATTAGAGCTGCCGATAAATTTGATCCAGATAAGGGCTTTCATTTTATTTCCTATGCAATATGGTGGATTCGACAGGCAATTTTACTTGCAATATCTCAGAAGACCTCACTAATTAGACTCCCCCTAAATAGAACTGCAGATATACAGAGGATTGAGAAGGTTAGAAGAAAGTTAGAGAATCATCTTGGAAGGGAACCCAATCCCTCTGAGATAGCTGAAGGACTAAACCTGGATGATGAAGAGGTGAATCGCCTGAGGAGTATTACTCAGGATTTCATTTCACTTGACTCAACTTATGGAGATTCAGAGGATACAACCTATGTGGGTATGATCGAGGACTCAAGAATCGAATCACCTGACAAAAAGGTATTTGACGAGTCTTTAAAGGAAGCCTTAGAGTCAGTGCTAAATACCCTATCCTCCTCAGAAAAAGAAATATTAAAAATGAGATTCGGGCTCGATGGTTATACCCCCATGTCTCTTCAGGAGATTGGAGACAAATTTCATCTCACCAAAGAGAGAATCAGGCAGATTGAGAAAAAGGCGATCAGACAATTGAGACATCCATCCAGAAGTCAGAAATTAAAAAGTTTTCTTAGAGAATAAGGGATGAAATATCTCTTAGTGGGATTTTTCATTGGTTTCATATTATGCCTTCTCCCATTATGGCAACTGAAAGTGGGCATAGAGATTTATCCCCAATGGCATGGCAGGATTGATGCAATAGAAAATATCCAGAGATCTAATTCCCCTAAATTCATCAATAACAAAATACCTCCAATTAAAACCAATAAAGAATTTTTTGTCCTATCCGGAACAGGTGAGTTGATAACAAGGCATAATAATAACGGCAGGCTTATATCTGTTAGTGGGGATGGTGAATACTTTGTACAATATGAGAAGGTGGGAAATAGAATTGAGTTTTTAAATACTCATTGCGAAAGGTTCTGGAAGATCGCTTCTCGAGAATATCCCTACGTATCCTATAATGGAAAATTTATTCTTTTAATGAATGGTGATCATAGCCGTATTAGAATTGTAGATTATAATGGAAAAGAGATGGGTGTTCGAAGAATTACTGGTAGGGTCTGTACAATAATAGCCTTTTCAAAATATACCGACTTTGCATGTATAGGATTTCTGGACGGAAGCTACTATCTTATCAATTCAGAAGGATTTATAATAAATGAGGAGGTTGTGCCCGGCAATTCGATAGTTAAGGGTATGGCTGTGAACAGCTATGGCAATCTACTTGTAATTCATTATGGGAATAATAAAGGAGATTTTATAAGATTAGTTAATATAATAAAAAATGAGATATATACAATCTCCTTACAACATGTTCATCTCACGAAGACAGGGATCAATATATCGGATGAGGGGGGAGTCACAGTAATTGATTATAACAGAATATTATTACTTGGGGCGGATGGTATAATCTTGAATACTATTAACATCCCGAATAAGAGGGATGGCATGTCAAACATTGATTGCTCTAATGGCATATGCGTGACAGGTTATACAGGTGAAGATGGGGTGGCTCAATTATTGATATTTCGTAGTGATGGCATCCTGTTATTTTCGCAGGTGTATGCAGGTGAGTCATTTGTGGAAGCCTGTGTTGATGATTCGATTATATTTTTAAGAGGTTCTCAAGGCTTATTCTGTTATAGTTATAGTTGTCAATACACTCAATAATTTTTTTAATTGTATCTGCAAATACATCATTTTGTCTCCTCAGGGCTCCCTGCAGGAGGATTGCACATTTCTTTTTTGCAACCTCTATTGCTCTGTCCTGATACTCAGGATTAATCTCATTTCCGTGATGGATTAAGAGTTTGATAATAGAATATACCCTGAATCTGTCCATCCCCCAATATTTTTTTGAAAGCTGCGACTCATGCCCTCCGTATTTAATTACGAGTTTTTTATCTATTAATCCTACCCTCTCCTTCAGCGTTATTCTAAGCCAGAGATCGTAATCTTCGCAAACTGGAAGATTCTCATCAAATAAGCCATATCGCTCAAATAGCTCTCTCGTCATTGCCACACATGAGGGACTGATAAGGCATAACTCCAATGAGTCAAGAAATATATCTCCCTCCCTCTTCCTGTGCTTTTTCATGGGATTTACTCTCACCCCATCCCTTATCCATATTTCATCAGTCTGATTTATTAAAAAATCTGGATTGTTGAGAATATACATATATTGATTTTCTAATTTTCTGGGATACCATAGGTCATCAGAATCATGAAATGATATATATGGAGAGTTTGAATTGGCTATGCCTACATTTCTGGCCTTGCTGACACCATAATTTTTCTGTTTAATATAAACAAGTTGATCTCTGTATTCATCTTCAATTTGATGTGTCTCATCAGTTGATCCATCATCCACAACAATTAATTCGAAATCCCGGAAGGTCTGGTGTATTAACAGGAAATCGATCGCTTTTTTCAGAGATTCGTATCTGTTGTATGTTGGTATTATTACAGAAAAGAATGGCATCTCCTATAATCCTATCCCATATTTTAAATGCAATGAGGATAAAACAGAAATGTCAATTCAGAAATATTGATATCAGTGGCATATTTTCAATTAATTATTATAAAGATAAAGCCTTTATTGATAAATTATTTCATTTGCCCTATGTCCCTAATAAATAGGATATGAAAATCAGCCGTTTATATAAAGTCTATCACCTCACTAATAGGAATAATTGAGGATTGGCACTGTCTTAGAGCCAGAAAGAGTTATATGATTATAATTAGAAGTTGATTAGGGTGAGTGCTGCAATTATTTCTTCCCCTTGAAAAGAAATTTAACTGGATGTTTTTTCAACTCTTCTGATATCTCATTCATTGTTTTAGCTGTTGCTCTAAAGGAGGAGAGGATCGAGATAATATCCTTCTGTGAGATTAGAAGGATCTGGTTTATGGTGGATACACTGGTTGATAGATTGCTGATTAGCGATCTCAGATTACCCCTGCTTTCAATAGATATGCCTTTTATTACATCAGCTGTTTCTGATAGCGTTGTCAGCAATACATGTACATCATGCAATATAACTTCTAAATTAACATATTCAATCCCTTCAACTACAGAGCCGTCCTTTAAGGGATTACCCTTTCTTTCTGGATTTCTTATCTCAATAACAGGCTCACCGATGATATTTTGGTTCTGAATGATAGCAGAGCAATCTTCAAATAATTCAATATTGTCCTTAATCCTCATTAGGGCCAGGAAGTGTAATGAAGGTTTATATACCGGTTTAATATCAACAACCCTGCCGATAGTGTATCCCTTTATCTTTACTTGAGTACCCTCTTTAATGGAGGTAATGTTATCTATCTTCAAATAGACATCGATAGTATCGCTTGCCAGTGAATATCCAAGTTTTAGCATAATAAAAAGAAGAAGTATGATGATTGGAAGGAGTATAAAGATACCAACCCTAGATTCATTTTTTTCAAGTTTCATCTCTGAGATTCCCTTGATTTCCAGTAATAATCTAAAATATACTTATACACTTTATGTTGAATAGACATTAGTATATTCAATTTATATATTATAGTCTGTGAATATTATAGATATCTATAAAATATTCATGGGCCCTTCACATGATGCTTGGAGATATTGCGACAAGTATCGGTTTTCAGCTATTCTAAACTCATTTTTTGACCCAGCAAACACTATTCTACCATCATAGAACATTATAAAGGTATGTGAAAGGTCTATAAAGTATTGCGGTTCATATGTAATAAAGATTACAGATTTTTTCAAGCAGGTGGAGTATCTTTTCAAGCTGTTAATAAATGTCTGTGAGTTTATAAGGCATTGTCCTTCAAAAGGATGCTCAATCAGGAGAAGATCAGGATCTAATGCTATTGATCTTGCATAGGCTATCTTCAGGGCTTCTGAATTTGAGAGATCAATAGGCCTTAAACCTCTGCAATGATCGAGATTCATCTCTTTGATATATTTTTCGACTATGTCATTTATCTCCAAATTTGACAATTGAGAATGATATTTTAGTGGCAGGGAGATATTGGCCTCCATTGACATATTGTTTATCAATCCATATCCCCTTTGAAGATAGCCTAATTTTTTTTTATATATATGTTTCTCTATATAATCAAAAGTTTTAATCGACTTGTCCTCGTAATATATATCTCCTTCAAATTTTTCAACAATCCCAGCTATAAGTGGGCAGATGAGTTCAATACCTGAATCCTCAGGCCCAAAAATTACTACAAATTCACCCCTTTTTATTGAAAAGGAAATATCATATAAAGATCCCCTTCTATCCGATTCATATGATACTCCTTCGATTTTCAGTATGTCAACCTCTTCCATTATTAGCCTATTTGTATACTAATGATACAATAATGATATGTATACTAAATTTATCCAATGACTATTAGTCATCATCCATTAATCACTGTTTCAGTGAAGAATGTAAGAGAAAAATTATTTTATATGTAATATATCTAATAATAGAACAATGCAGATATAAAAGCATTTATAATAACAATAATAACCAGCGTTCTCACAACCGCTTTTCTAACAACGATTGGGATCTCGAAATTGGACCTTGGCATAAATCCATAATAACAGCATATGATAGGAATAAGTATACCATAAATTATACTCTTCGTTATTGTTATTGTCAAATCCTCAAAACTGAATGAGCTGAGTAATGTCTCGATGAAAGAGCTTAAGGGAATAAATACAGAGGTGAGAGAGATTAGATATCCGCCGAAAAAGGCTACTATGTCAAAGATAATAATGAGTGAAAAGAACGCTAAAATAGATGCAATGATTCTGGGAAAAACAATATAGAGTTTTGTATCAATTCCCATTAACTCTAGGGATAATATCGCCTTGTCCTGTTTTTGGGTTGCTATCTCTGCAGCGATGGCTGAGCCGGACCTGCTGATCACAATGATAGCGGTTGTAAGTGGTCCAACTTCCCGTGCAATAATAATTACAAGAAGATTGCCGATAAATTCTTCAATCCCGAATTTCGGAAAATTTTTTGTTGCCTGGATTATAACCGTCCCTCCAATAAGCAGTGCGATGGATACTATGATCGGCAATGCGTCTATTCCAGTGTATTTTGTCTGATCAATGGCAATAGAATAAATAGACCGAAATCGAAGGTGTTTAATTGACTTGAAGGATATTAATATTGAGATTAGAAAGGAACAAAATTTTTTTTGCCCTTGATATAGAGATATTATTTTTTTTATAATGACTGACATATATCAGACTTGTTACAGTAAAGAACTAAAAAATGATCCCTCCCTAGGCTTTCCTCTTCACATCGGAATAGGATTTTAGTGAAGATTGGGGTGAATTAAAATGCATTAAATATCTCCCGCGACTAAAGGTCGGAGGGGATAGCTATAGTCATTCCCTACAAGTTGAGTATACAGATATTTTTTGGTTGATTTTTTCACTAATAAATTGCCAATTGGGACAATCTTAACTTAATTTGGTTCTCTGATCAAAAAGGAAACTGTGATTAACAGGACATAGCATATACGAATAGTCTATTAGAAGATGAGTGTTTGGATAAGCCTCCCACTCTATAAATTCGTTATAAATGAAATATTATTTGTTGAGTTAATTTTGTTTAATACCTATACACTATTACTATAGTGTACTTTTTATTCAAATGTCAATTAGAAAAAAAAATATACTATTATCAATCATCATCCTAATCCCGGTTATAGTATTATTAAATATATATTTTATTGGGATAGGTTTTTATTATGATTCCATAACGAACTTTCTGGTAAATGTGTATGAATCGGTCATTCCCAAAGAGCCAAATTATAAGATAATAGATCCGGCCTATTGCAAAAGATATAAGAAGACATTTGCTAATCTTCCAGAGGGTTTCATCCATTCAGGACATATGTTATTCTACAAGGCGATGAAGAGGATAAGGATTAGGGAGATTGCAGAAAAGGCTATAGCCTACACACACTTTTACAAAATATATCAACTGAAGATGGCGATCAAAGAATATAATAGTATTGGCAGGAATACTATTCAAAGGGATACTGTACTCTATATACCTTCCTCTCTGCCTACATTTCTGCTTGACTATAAGAAGAGAAAGAAACCGGAAATAAAATATGTCAGAGGACTGTATTTTACAGGTTATTCAATTGGCAGCGAAAATATAGTACAGACTATTAAGAGACTCAAGGAGGTAGGGATAAATGCTATTGTATTTGATGCTAAGGATGTAGTTGGTGTTGTAAATTATTATAGTAGGGTGTCAGATGTCCAACAATATAGAACACACGATAAGAGAAGTATTGATGATATTGATAAGCTGATCAGGATTTTAAGGGAGAATAATATATATATTATTGTAAGGATTTCAGTTTTTAGGGATCATTTGATTTGCAGAAGGAATCCAAATTTTGCTATTAGGTCAAGGAGTACAGGCGGAATTTGGAACTACGGATCAAAGGAATTGTGGTGTGACCCATCAAATAAAATGGTTCAAGATTATAACATCGCCTTAGCAATAGAGCTTGCAGATAAGGGAGTTGATGAGATACAATTTGATTATATCAGATTTCCGACTGTGGGCAACATCAGGGATGCTGACTTTAAATACCACTTTGGCAGAATGTCTAATGAGGAAACCATCGCTCATTTCCTTAAAAGGGCTTATAATGAAATCTCGCCTAGAAATACACTTTTATCAATTGATATCTTTGGAGTTGTAGCTTGGGGGAAGAAGGTGGACATTCGAAATACTGGACAGAAGGTTGAAATTCTCTCACAGTATTGCGATATTTTATCTCCTATGCTTTATCCCTCCCATTTTGAGGATCATTTTGAAGGATTTGAAAAACCTGGAGACCACCCATACTATTTCATTTATAATGGATGCAGGAAGGTAACTGCTTTATCAGGTGGGAAGGCTGTTCGTCCTTGGTTGCAGGCATTCAAATGGAGAACCACTTTATACAATAAGTATTATATATTAGAGGAAATATTGGCATGTAGGGATGCTGGAGCTGTAGGGTATATGTTCTGGAATTCAAGAAATAATTATGATACCGTATATCAAGCCTTATCTCATATGGCATACAGCAAGCTGGATCGCTGAATATCTGAGCAATTAAATGATTTTGAGGTTCATCCTGAAATCTTTCAAGCAGATGAATCTTTATCAATGTTACAAAAGAGGATAGTGATTTGATAGTAAGAGAAAAGGATTTTATGAGAGAATATATAAAGGTCTGGGAGGAGGGGGCATTGAGGGATGCTCATTTTATTACTCTGGGTGTTGAAGTGCTGTTAAGAGATTTCTATGGAGATCTTTTGGATGCGCCACCCCCATTTCCAATAAATAAGGGAGATATAGTGTTGGATTTGGGGTGTGGTTGGGGGAGGGTGTTGAAGCCGGTTATGGATGCTGGTATTGATTGCATTGGATTGGATATTTCTCAGAATATGCTTGAACTTTCAGCGAGACACCTGAGTAACAATGGCCATTCCCCCATATTAATCAGGGGAGATGGCACCACTTTGCCCTTTCGCAATAATAGTTTTGATATGATTTATTCACTCTTGGTGTTACAACATCTTTCAAAAGAAAATGGTTTAGAGGTCCTTAAAGAGGTTGAGAGGATTCTCAAATCCGGAGGTGTTGCCAATATTCGAGTTCCTGGTAGATTTGCGCCTGAAAACTTGCTCTTTGGCCTTCTCCAATTCATCAGTATTCATCTCTTCAGGGTCAAGGACCCGATAAGGATGAGGTTTTATAGAATAGGAGAGATTGAAAAAATATGCAGGGGATTATTTAAAGAATTTGAGATAACTGCTCATGAGTTCCGACTTCCATGGAACTTCCATACAAAATGGACATGGCAATATATAATTATTCCAAAGAGATTTCACAGGGCATTAAAAAGGTTTTCCGATAGACTAGAATATTTAGCAAATCAAAGATTTCCCTTTTTAAGGCATTTCGGTGTGGTATTGATGATAAGAGTAAAAAAGTAGTAAAAGATTTTTTATTGATATAATTTAATATTATTTATTAACTGGGGTTTGGTATTCTCTTTTTTTAAAGAGTAAAATGGGTCATTTTCTACTAATTTACACTCCTTGATAGAATCAACATAGAGGGTTGTAATAGTGCTGCATTGATTATTCTCTTACACCCACCTAATCTCTGTCTCCCCTTTTATACCATCAATCTTTAGGCAATTATTCGAAAATAGATTAATAAGCCTATCCCGAATATCTTCCTTGGTGAATTTTGTATGCTTTTCAATGTAATGAATGAAATCATCAATTATTGTATTCATATCATTGCCGTTTTTACAACCGGGATATGATTCAACGAGTCTCATCTTAATTAAATCATGAGCAAATGAGAATGTTATTACACCATTAATAAATTGTATCTCAATCTCGGTCATTGGCTTTTTGTTTTTACTTTTATCAAATATTTCCGAAACTCGCTCCTCTGCAAATGAATTCATTTCTTGTCCTAATTGGTTGATCTCTTCACAAGTCAAGTATTTGGTTGCTGCAATAGCCTGATTCGCGTCATATTTGTCCCAGTCATCTGTCATTATTGTCATCTCGTACTCATCATGTTTGTCTCTGACTTCAGTCCCAGGGAATGGGGAGAGTATATGGAAGCCATGATTAAGATTTAAATTTCTGGCGAAATCATGAGATTTTTTTGCAGTTTCTCGACTTTCTCCAGGAAGGCCTAAAATATATGAACTCATTGGGCCTATCCCGACCTTTTCACATAGATCAATTGCATTCTGAATTTGATCAATAGTGGTTTTTTTCTTGATTGTATTTAAAATATTCTGGTCTCCACTCTCTATCCCAAAACAGAGCATAGTGCACCCTGCTTCCTTCATCTTTTCTAAGAGTTCCTCAGTAATTGTATTAACTCGAGAAAATGCGGTCCATTTATGAGATATGCCTCTCTTAATGATGCCATTACAGATATCCATGCATCTACTTTTTTTTGAGGTAAAGAGATCATCAACAAGGTTTATTTGCTTAAATCCCATAGAAGCCAATATCTCAAATTCATCTACAACTCTGTCAACATCAAACATCCTCATCTTCTTGCCCATCATCTTTCTGCCAACACAGAAGATGCATTCATAGGGGCAACCTCTAGAGGTTGTCATATTTATTGGAAAACCTAAGGCTCGATATTTGCTTAATGGAGCAAGATGACGGGCTGGAAATGGTAAAATGTTGATATCATCAATAAAGCTTCTGGGTTCGTTATGAATAATCGATTCATTATCACAATAGCTTATCCCTTTTACCTTATTTTTTAATGAAGAGCTTGAACCAAGGCTATCAAGAAGTTCAATTGTGGTTAACTCGCCTTCACCCCTGACAATATAATCTAAAAAGCTATGATTATTAAGTATATTATCTGCGTCAAAGGTAACGTGAGGGCCACCTATCAATGTTACAATATTAGGATCTAATTCCTTATATATCTTCAGGACTTTTAGGGAGGTATTGATGTTCATGGTGACGCCGGTTGCTCCAACAACTTCTGGTTTATATTCATCAATTACACCCTGGATTTGTTCTCTGTTGCATGGAGTAACAATATAGTCCTCAATCCTGACTTCCACTCCTTTCTCAAGGAGATATGCCGCTAGTGACATCAAACCAAAGGGTGGTGTTGGTGATTCTTCAAAAGGGTATTCCGGATTTACTAGAAGCACTTTCATTTAAGTTCTCCTTTATATTATTATCAAAAATAGATGTGGCGAGGTAAATTATGCATCTATATATTTATTATAAATTTTGGATATAATGATCTAATATATTTTTGTGTCAATAAAAATATCGATTTTATTAATAAGCATAAATAGTAGTAGTTAATTTAAAATGAAATGTTCTAATCTATGTTATTCCTAGGGAGGGGGGAGTCTCTAATGAATATATTTCTTTCAATATAGAGATTCCGGTATTCCACTTCGTATCAACCGGAATGACATGTACAAAATAGTGTAACCTACCCATTTAATTTTCTTCCGTATAAATATCCATCCCCAAAGCAATAGTATGGTGAGATTATTTGTTAAAATCCTCCACAAGGAGTTAAGAGCCTTGTTTTTAGTGCTGATTATAGAATATTTTCGGTATAATTAACTATTAAAGTCAATTCATTCAGCCTATGATATAAAATACTAATTGTATGAGTAATGAAATACATCAAGTCTATTTTATGTATGGAATAGGTAATGAATAAATATTTCGAATTAGTAAATTATATCTTTTGTCAATTCGGTCGAAGTGCGGGAATCTTCTGGTATTTCAGCATGGTTTCATCAGTTTTAGGATAAAGGGAATCACAAAATTGAATAACTAACCTTACTCCCGCACCCCTTCACTTCGGCTTATCAATTCACGCGTTTATTCCAGTGGGAATATTATGGTTGACTTATTTGAAGTCTTCTATTGTTTATTTCTATTGTTGTTTATCAGAATAATTGTAATAAATATATACTAAGGGGAATATAGTGAGGAACCAATGAAAGATGGATTTAACTTTTTTTGGGGGATTACCTCTTTTCTTATAATATTTTATTCAATATCACTCGCAGGTAACGATTGGGAATTAGCAAAAAGTAAGGATGGGATTAATGTGTATACCAAGGATGTTGATGGAAGCAATATCAAGGAATGTTTAGCTATTGCATATATTGATGCACCTGTTGAGGTTGTGGCAGAGGTTCTAATTGATATACCTGCCTATATTTATTGGATGCCTAAATGTAAAGATTCTGGATACGACCATAAGGATGATGATTATAATCTTGTTTTTTATACCATCACAAATTTACCATGGCCTGTTTCAGACAGGCTTGCTGTGTTTGAAGTTAAAAGTGCGATTGATTTTGATAATGGAACATATATTCATTATTTTAATCCCACAAATGAGAGTAAGGTAACCTTTAAAAAAAAATATGTGAGAATGGAACTATTGGGGCATTGGGATTATAAAAGGGTTGATCCAAACAGGACATTCTTTTCTTATCAATCAAAGGTAAATATTAGGGGGCATCTGCCTGCTACAATCATAAACTTGTTTTTCAAAAATTCTTTAATTGATATGATGAAAGGAATGCAAAGAATGGTTAGAAAGGAAAAGTATATTAAAATGGCAAAGGATAGATTCTCCGCACAAAAGACAAGCGCTTATGAGCAACAAGAATTCAATTAAATTAATGAGCTTTATCGGCATGGCAATTAAATCAAGCTGGTGTATCTTTATCTTTAGATAAGCAGTTCCTTTCAATTTACATGTCATTTCAATTATTACTTGTGACTTCTTCTGATAAAAACAGCTATTATAATGAAAAATGAATTTATAGAAGCTCATAAACGATATTATCTTATTGTATTTAGATACTGTTTGACAGATGCCATTGTCCAGGTTCTATGAAAGCAGAAGTCTCATCTTGATTCTATTCTATAAAGACTAATGCATTTGAAGGGGTGACTATGTGAGCAACTTTCTTTACCAATCACTTATATAGCAGTTACCTGTTTATTTATTAGTTTGTTATTACTCAACTTGGCTGATGGAGGGAAAAGACAAATAGAGGTAAAACTACCGATGAAAAAAGTATCCAACCAAAATTTCATAGGAGTTATTACCTTTATGGTTATGGTCAAAATCGTCCGTTTCCATTCCAGTCTGGAGATTTTTTTTCGCTCTTTGAAAACTGAATTTTGTTTTGATCATTTCAAGTATTTTCGGATATTATTGCTTCTCATTGCAATATCCCAGGATAATAAAAATATTACATCACTTTGTAATTATCTTGACAATAGTAATTTCAGCCACCTAACGCGGTTTAGTAATTGTGTGAATGTTGCACGATGGAATCCGAAGGCAGTGTTAGCGCATAAAGCATATGATTTACTCAGATCCCTCAAACTCACTAAAAAGGACACGATATATTTAACACTTGATGACTCGAAAAAATGGAAACGAGGTAAAAAGATGGATACCCTTGACTGGGTCTACGGTCCGCTAATCAAGAAATCAACATGGAGTCATCAGTATGTCAAAGCTACATTACGAGTCAGAGATATTACTATTCCATTTGATATCAGATTATAAGTAAAAGATAAAGACTGTGAAGAACTCAGCATTGCATTTAAAAATTAACAGAACCTGCGGCTGACTTAATTCAATCATTTACACTGCCAGAAGGAATTCCGGTTATAGTTTTTTTTGATATTTTCTAACTGAGTCCCACTGTAGTAAAAGCATGCCGTAAGAAAGATTTTCCTTTCGTATCAGTCTTAAAATCCAACAGGAATACCAAAAGAGAGGAAAAAAGTTGAGATCAGGTTTTTATGGTTCATATTGTTACAAGACAAGAAAAAAATTAATAATGAAGATTCCCAAAGAAAACAGAGTCGCGGTTTTTTAAATATGTTGATACAGGTTGGCTTGAGCTGAGCAGATTGGGAACTGTTCACATAATTTATTCCAAAAAAAATTTGAGAAAACTATACTCTGTTGAGTGACTGATCATCCGGAATTGAAAGCATCGGATATAATCAAATCATATGATGCACGCTGGAATATAGAAATATTTTTTAAAGATGCTAAACAGCTTTTGGGGTTCAGGTGTTATCAAAATCGTTCATATAAGGCTGTAGTTACACACCTGCATCTTGTTTGTTTTGCCTATGCCCTACTGACCCACATCGCAATAAACATGATATGTGAAAAAGTAATAAGAAATAAGGCTGATACATCAAGTAGGGATCTTCAGAATATTTTGCGACGCATTGTATGGAATGATACAACAAAATATTTTAAAAAGTTGCCAAATCAAATTTTAGTTTTAAAAGAAACTGGGTTTGCCCCGTTTTTCTGGACACATTGCTAAGCTATATTTTTAAGCTGCAATTCTTCATACTTTGCAGGACTCATATGGTCAAAATAAGAATGGATCATCTGTCTATTATAAAAAGAACTCAATATATTCAAAAATAAATTCTTGTGCCTCTTTTCTGGTCTTATAATTTCTTTTATAGACTTCCTCCATCTTTAATGTTGAGAAGAAACTTTCAGCACATGCATTATCCCAGCAATCTCCCTTTCTACTCATGCTCTGAACCATTTTATATGTTTTCGATTTTTCTCTAAATGATTCAGATGCATACTGAATTTCTCTATTTGAATGAAAAATCAATCAAGGATTCGGTTTCCTATGAGTAACAGCTATAGTCAGTGCATCTATAGCAAGATCAGCTCTAATATGAGATGCCATTGACCGGCCTACAATCATTCTATAAAACAAATCAAGAATTATACAGAGATAGAGCCAGCCTTCACTTGTAGATATATAACTTATATCGCTTACCCAACAAACATTAGCTGCATCAACTGTGAAATTACGATTAATAAGATTCGGAGATACTGAATAATTATGGGACGAATACTTGGTAATCTTATATTTACATTTCTTTCGGGCTACTATATTGTTCTTCCGCATAATTCTCACTATTCGTCCCCTTGATCAGGAATATTTTGTGCCTTTCAGATTTCTATATATTCTCGGACTCCCATATTTACAACGATTTGATTTAAATATACTTCTAATCTCTTTCAATAATTTTATATCCCAAAGCTCATGATTGCTATATTTTGATTTTAACCAGCCATAATAGCTGCTTCGAGAGACTTGTAATACTTCGGCCATTTTCTTAACTGGAAAAATATTGCTATTATTTTTCTTGTATTGATATTTCATTTCCCGGGTGTTTAGAAAATGGCCGAGGCTTTTTTTAGTATTTCACGCTCCATCGTAAGATTTGCATTCTCTTTCCTTAATCGGGTTAACTCCTCATCTATAGGATTACCCTGACCTGAAAGTGGTAATTTGTTCTCTTCATCAAATTCCCTTTTCCATCTTGATAATAAATCACTCTTTATACCTAATTCTTGTGATATTTCTACTGCAGTCTTCCCGCTTCTCTTTAGTAATTCAACTGCGTCAATTTTAAATTATCTGTCGTAGTTTCTTCTTGAAATCATTACATACTCCTTGAAACTTATTATCGGTAATATGCTTAACTAAGTGTCCTGAAAAGGGGAGCAACTGCATTATTATTATAGAAGACAAGCCTGACGATCAGAAGGAGGGTTTAGGGGAGGGTAATCAATATAGAGAAAATAATACTACCTGTTAATGTATAGGAATCAATCCTAAGATTAAATTGATGCAGCAAATATAGAATATAGTCAAAAGGTTCTTGCCATTTTGTTCAGAATGAGTTGATAGTCTTCCTCAAGTACCCCTCAGCTTTCATAAATGACCTTACTATAAATAATAGTTTGACAAAAATATGTTTTCAAAATATAGAAATGAGTCATAATGAATAGCTTGTTGTCTTATGGCGGTGTATCGAAATATTAAATTATTATTCAATCCTAATCAATTGTTATAGATCAGGTTTTACTGAGTAGCATATCTCAAAAAAATCCTGACATAACTGGACATAAATATTATCCCTAAAATTAAACCTTGAGCATCAGGAAGATAATAGATCAATAATTAATATGCAACAAAAACCCTTAATAGTACAAAGCGATAATACATTACTGCTTGAGGTTGATAATCCCGATTTTGAGAATGCCAGGGATGCGATTTCCCCCTTTGCAGAGTTGGAGAAGAGCCCTGAGCATATGCATACATACAGAATCACCCCACTATCCCTCTGGAATGCCGCATCATCAGGACTCATATTTGAAGAGATTATTAAAAAGTTAAAATGTTACTCGCGTTATCCAGTCCCTCAGAGTGTTTTGCTCACAATAAAAGAACAGTTGAGAAGATATGGTCTTTTGAAACTTGAAAAGGTAGAGGACACTCTGGTTTTAAGGGCCGCTGATCCCCTTATCATTAAGGAGATTATTCATACAAAAGGGATTGAGCAATATGTTGATAAGGTAATTGATGATTACAGTGTTAAGGTGAAGCATAACCTTCGAGGTCATGTGAAACAGGCTCTGATTAAGATTGGGTATCCTGTTGAAGATTTAGCTGGCTATGAAGATGGTGATTTATGTATATTAGAGCTTAGAAAATTTATGTCAGGGAATATCCCATTTATTATACGGGATTATCAGCAGAATGCAATAAATGCATTTCATAGAGGAGGCGGGCCTGATGGCGGCAGCGGTGTTGTTGTTCTTCCTTGCGGAGCGGGAAAAACCATAGTAGGAATTGGAGTGATCTCTCTTATGCAGACCCAATCCCTTATATTGGTGGCAAATACAGTAGCATTAAGACAATGGAAGGAAGAGCTGTTGGGGAAGACGAGTCTATCAGTTGATGCGATTGGTGAATTCTCCGGTGAGAAGAAGGAGATAAGGCCTATAACGATTGCGACTTATCATATACTGACATATAGAAAAAACAAAAAGGATGATTTTCTGCATTTTGATCTATTCAGATCAAAGAATTGGGGGCTTATCATTTATGATGAGGTACATCTGCTTCCGGCTCCAATATTCAGAATGACCTCTGAAATACAATCAAAGAGAAGGTTGGGGCTTACAGCGACTCTTATTAGAGAAGATGGGATGGAATCAGATGTATTCAGCTTGATCGGTCCCAAAAAGTATGATATGCCCTGGAAGGTATTGGAAAAGGCAAACTGGATTGCAGAGGCCCTTTGCACAGAGATAAAGATAGATCTTCCCGAATCACAGAGGTATAATTATTCAGTTGCTCCTGAGAGAGATAAGTTCAGAATAGCTTCGGAAAATCCGGAAAAATTAAGGATAGTTCAAAAGATTATAGATTACCACAAAGATGCGCAAATTCTGATAATAGGGCAGTACATATCACAATTAAATGAGTTAGCAAAAAGATTCAGGTTTCCGATAATTACCGGGAAGATCCCTGTGCCAGAGAGGGAGACCTTATACTCTGCTTTTAGAAGGGGCGAGCTAAAGAGACTCATTGTATCAAAGGTGGCAAATTTTGCAGTTGACCTTCCGGATGCAAGTGTGGCAATTCAGGTTTCCGGCACCTTCGGATCCCGTCAGGAAGAGGCTCAGAGATTGGGGAGGATCCTGCGTCTCAAGAAGGACGACAACAGCGCCTACTTCTATACTATCGTTACAGCAAATTCCGTAGAGGAGACCTTCTCTCTTAAGAGACAGCTATTCCTCACTGAGCAGGGGTATTCTTATATTATTCTAAATAGGGAAATGGTTGATGAAAAGTTCAAGGCAAAATCGAATTAATCTTTTAGTCTATTTAATCTTATTTCTGTTGCCAATTTTAATTATGTTCCATGTGCCCATGCTGTATTCATCTGACATGCAGGTTATCCTATTGTCAGCGGAGAGGGGGCTACTGATCTCAGGAGATGAGGGTCACAGTTGGCAAAATTTTAACATGGGATTGCCAATGGATTTTATTCCTGAAAAGATGTTAATTGACAAGAATAAAAATCTATATCTGATAACTGGGAATTCCGGCATCTTCAGATTCGAAAATCAGGAATACAGGTGGAAGGACCTGAATACCCCTGATTTTCTTGCGAGATATGGTCTGTCAAATAATACTGAATATAGAAAGATATCAGCAATTGACATAGATGATGATAATCCTGATGTTATGGTTCTGGCAACGAAGCATACGATCTTTAAAACAATTGATGGCGGGAAGGGCTGGGGTATTGTATCTATGAATGGATTAAAAAAGAGAAATTATATCACCGCTCTTGCTGTGAGAGATAATACATCTGAATTCTATACCGGCACATCCTTTAATGGATTGTATAAGAAGAGGAATACGCGTTTTGTAAGTTCTTCCTCAGGCCTTCCAAGGGAGCCCTATGCAGGGAAGCTATGCTTTTCTGAGGAAATATCTGTGATTGCATTTGACAACAGCGACCAAAATACACTCTATGCGGGTTTAAGTTTTTCCGGCGGTATTTACATATCATCAGATAAGGGCAAGTCGTGGAGCAATTTAAATATGCCCATAGAAAAAAAGGATATGGTCGATATATATGGAGTTATTCCCTTTAGAAAATATCTCTTTGTCTCCACCAGTATTGGGGTATACAGAATGGACTTGGCGAGCAGACGGTGGTCAATAGTCAGTTTTAATACACTGCGAAGTCGAATTCCAGAAAACCTTAGCCCCCTATCTCTCTTTATAGTAGATAGAACCGGAGAATCTCCCTCAATTTATTATCATATCAATGATTTTAGATATCAAAAGAATAATGAATTATCCTCAAGGGCTTCAGGGAAGAGGGGTATATATTCCAGCATTTGGTCAACAAAGAAAAATTTTAACGGTTTATTGGAGACTATGAAGGCCTGCAATCTGAATTCGATAGTAATTGATATGAAGGATGACCTGGGTTATATCTTTTCGCCGTCTGAAAACAGATATGCCAAGGAGATTGGGGCTGTGAAAGGATTTCCTGATATTGCTAAATATCTGGAGATATTAAAGGGGAATGGGATATATTCAATAGCCCGGATCGTAGTATTTAAGGACAGATGTCTATACAGGGCCTATAATAATAAATATGCCATATGGGATAAAAAAATGAAAAAGCCCTGGAAGGGTAATTCGCGTGAATTCTGGGTTGATCCGCACTCGGATTTTGTGAAACAATACAACATCGATATTGCGGCGGAGATAGAACATCTGGGTTTTGATGAAATACAGTTTGATTATATAAGATTTCCATCCGACGGCCCCATCAGTCGTTGCGATTACAGATATAACGATGAGAAGGATGTATATAAGTCAGAGGTTATGATCCATTTCTTGAGGAAGGCGCGGGAGAAGATCGCTATTCCGATCTCAGTGGATGTATATGGCTACAATGCATGGTATCACTTTGGAAACTGGATCGGGCAGGATATTGAGGAGTTTGCTAAGATTGTGGATGTCATCTGTCCAATGGTCTATCCATCTCATTTTGGCAAAAAATTCTATATGAAGGGGCCAAGGGAACTACGTCCTTATCGAATCGTTTTTCATAGCGGAAAGAGGGCTAAAAAACTTGTGGCAGAAAGCGCCCTCCTGCGTCCATATATACAGGCCTTCCGGATGTCATCTCCCACATGGGGCAAGGGTTACATAAATAATCAAATTCGCGGCGTTTTTGAGAGTGGTTGTTGCGGATTTACCCTATGGAATGCGCGTGGCGATTACAAAATGGTTCGAAAGGCATTATCCCCATTGACAGCGAGCAATATCGAGTAATTGCTATTGACTTGATAGATAGGGGATTTTCATAGGTATTCATTTATGCTTTTTATTTTTATCAATCACTGCTATTTCGCCAGCATCCGGGATCTGAGGCCATTATATCGCCGGTATATGTATAGGCTCTTCTCCTGCATCCTCCGCAAATGTACTTATACTGACACCTCCCGCACTTACCCTTGAGATTCTCTCTGTTTCTTAAAATTTTGAATATCTCAGCGCCTTCCCAGATGTCCTTAAGGCTTTCCTTCATTAAATCGCCTGCCACGATATCCATAATGTCACCTGCCACAATCTTTCCGGAATCTGTTATGCAGTAGCTGTATAGTCCGCTGATACACCCCACGCAGAAGTCATAAAAGCCGCAGCCCATATTGGGATCCATACATATTCCCTTGCACACCTCGTCATCACCAACAATATAGCGGTTTTCAAAAGCGATCCTCTGCCATCCATACATCTTCTGTGCTTCAGACAGGTATTTCTGAGCCTTTTCTATCTGATCCCTGGTCAGCGCCCATTCATGCTTCTCGGATGCCTTGCCAATGGGCAAAAATTCAACCATTGTAAAATCCACTCCCATTTCCATAGAAAGCCGCACCATGCTTTCCAATTCATCATAATTGTTGCTGGAGAGTGTCATGATCAGCATCACCTTGGGAATTCCGGCAATCCTATAGTTCGTCAATGCCTTCATTGTCTTCTGGAACGAGCCTTGGCCCCTGTTCCAGTCGTGATTCTCCTGAAGGCCATCCACGCTAACCTTTACCTGAGACAGCCCGGCCCTGGCCAGGCTCCAGCATAGGCGTTCATCTGACAGATAACCATTAGTATTCATGGCCACACTCAGACGTCTTGAGGTATAGCTGACTATCTCAATCAGATCCTCTCTCAGGGTTGGCTCTCCTCCTGCAAACATCACAATCTCAGTCCCGGCTTCAGCAATATTATCAATAATATTACATACCTCCTTAGTGCTGAGTTTATGATGCATCGGCTCAGGTGAATCTGGAGGATGATATTTTGCTTCAATGAAGCAGTATTTGCAATCTAGATTGCATATATCAGTGAGGCTAAACCAGCAGAAGAGCGGTTTGGCTTCTGATGCTGCTTTATAGTATTTTTCCCTTGTAATATCGATAAAGTTTTGTCTATTCTCATCCCTTTCCATCTTGCTCCTCCCATATTCATTAATCCCTCATGAAGAATTAATAGTTGAACATAATAAGACAGCTTTTACCCAGTTAGGGGAGTCTTTTCCCTAATTTGGGGAGTCTTTCCCCCAAGTTGGGGAGACCTTCCCCCAAGTTGGGGAGAGCTTTCCCCAAGTTGGGGAGACCTTCCCCCAAGCTGGGGAGTCTTTCCCCCAAGTTGGGGAGTCTTTCCCCTAAGTTGGGGAGAGCTTCCCCCAAGCTGGGGAGAGCTTCCCCCAAGCTGGGGAGAGCTTCCCCCAAGTTAGGGGAGCCTTCCGCAAAGTTATGAAACACTTCCCAAAAATGAGTGACTCTCCCTGGGGCCTTAATCTTTCTTTGCGGGGCATACGGTGAGAAAGCGATCAATGAGCTGATCATATCATATGCTAACCCTCCGGCTGAATTCGTTCCCGCATGATATCAATGGTTCTTTTATAATCATCGGTTCCATATATTCCTGATCCGGATACAAAGACATTGGCGCCTGCTGAAGAAATCTTCTCAATATTGTCTATGTTGATCCCTCCATCCACCTCTATCTCAATATTCGCATCCATATTCTTCATAAGTCTGTGCAGCATATCTATTTTTTTTAGCGAGTTTTCAATAAATTTTTGACCGCCAAAACCTGGGTTAACGCTCATAATCACAACCATATCCACATATTCCAATATGCAATCGATAGCTGATATTGGGGTAGAGGGATTCAGCGCCACCCCCGCCCTCATGCCTTTATCCTTTAGGTAGCTTATGGTTCGATGCAGATGAACATCGGCTTCAACATGAACTGTGATGATGTCGCTTCCAGCTGAAATGAAGTCATCAATATAACGGTCCGGCTCCACAATCATCAGATGGACATCCAGAGGCAATCGGGTCATCCCCTTTACGGCCTTTACAACCAATGGCCCAATTGTAATGTTGGGCACAAATTGTCCATCCATAACATCGATATGGATATAGTCAGCGCCGGCTGATTCCACAGCCTTTACCTCCTCTCCTAATTTACTGAAATCGGCTGAGAGAATTGAGGGAGAAATTTTTTTATGGTTCATTTTGCAATTACCACCTTCTTCATCTTATTAAGTATAACTCTTCCATCAGAGGCTCGCTTGGCCTTGAAATGAATATAGTATAGTCCAACTCCAAGCTTTCTATGATTCTTGTTTGTCCCACGCCAGCCCTGTTCCTTGATATTCTGGCCTCCAAGCCTGTATGCGTTGTCCAAGAGGGTCGCAACCGGCCTTCCCTTTATATCGTAAACCGTTATGGTGACAAAGGCGTCATTGGATAGGAAATAGGCCGGATATGCCAATGGGGTTCTGTTGGTGATTACATTATTCAGAATTCGTGCAGGCCAGGGCCTAAATGTTGGCTGAAAGCCGATGTAGAATGTCCATTCATCATCGTTCGGATTCTGGTTTGGATAGGGTTCAATTTCAGAATCGGAAAATGCTGATATACTGTCACTTGTCGCTTCAACAATAAATCTTATAGAGTTTCCATATCTGATTATGGGAGCTGTTGTGGGAAGATATGCAACCCATTGGTTGGAGCCGATTTTTTGCGCTGTTGAGGAGAAGAGTGTATTCTGAGAAAAGGCGCCTTGATTTACAGTATTGGTAGACGATATTATATCAGGGGATGTGTTTATGTCCCCGGAGGCAAACCATACCTTGACAGTATCGGGCAGTTCCTCGGATGTCACTATGTTGATCTCTACCTTGATGTTCGTCTCCCTTAAGGGCCGCAGGGTGGGGGTCAGGTCAGTAAAGCTATCGTTGGTGTATGATGTTATTCCATCCGATAATCCTATCTCAATTGAGAAGGGTTGAGTTCTTGTCGCATAGGGTGCGGAAGGGGCTGGCGTCTCATTGCCAAAGAGGTCAACCGCTGTTATATAGTATTCATATTGAGTATATATTTTTAGATTGGGTATGGAGGTATATTTCCATCCATTGGAGTCGAAATTTAGATTGGAGTCGGAGGTCGGGGCAGGCCAAGGATTATTTGTAATTGTGTCAGAGGAATCTCTAAGTGTATCATCATCATCGCCATCCCACTGGAGGTATGGATCGCCAGTGTTCGCTTCTCTGAAATAGATTCGATATTCGTAAAAATCTCCATCCGCTGAACCGGTTGATGTGTCGATCGGATCCCAATAGACCGAGATGGATGTGGCTGATGTCACCTCCCTCTGCCTTGTTAGCGCGCTGGTCGGCTGATTTGGGGGAGGATCCCCATTCTCCCACCATATGTATTGTGGGTCATAATAAGAGTAAGGGGCTGCTGGATAAGAGGAATCAATGATCTGTGAAAGATTTGCTCCAAAGGTGCCATCGCCCTGTTCTCCATGGCTGTTGTTCGTGATGTGCGAAACATAGTAGGTGTAGCTGTTTGTATTCCCTGAGCCCTCAGGGGGTATGGAGGCGGAAGGGATTATTACGCTTGCGTTTGTGCTGCCGTTGGGGATGGTGATGTCGAATTCAGTTCCATCATTATAATCAACGGTAAAAGTGGTATTGCCTACCATCCCCCCCCCGCTGTTCTGCATCCTGGCAGTAACCGTGAAGACTGTTCCTGGGACCAGAAGGCTGCGCCAGTGATAATTGCCCACATCCCTTCCGTCACCCTGAGATACCGAGAGTCCTGTAACAAGGACTCTGTCAGTTGAGATTGCCAGGCTGTTTATTGAATCCTCAGGCCCTCCGGCCGTCGTCATTGTTGATCTCACCCTCCATGTATGATTTCCAAGAGTAACAAGGGTAGCATCGACTGAATCAATAGTGAAGTCCGGCTCATCAGCATCGCCTACATTCGAAAATACAGTTGCTCCGCCATCAAGCAGAAGATCAGTCGAAGTACATTCTCCCAAGTTGACATCATTTATACGATCAGAAACAGAAGCGCCTGGGACATTGTATACCACATCACCAGAAACACTAAAACCACTGTCACTGTTATAGGGATTGATCATCCCATCAGCGGCATCTCCATCCTGAACAAAGTTCAGAATTTTGATGCTTGAACAGACCCCGTAAGAGACGTTTACAGTATCAGTGTCGGTGTTTAGGATGGGATTTGTGCTGGTGGCGGATGCGACGGTATTTCTTAAGGCGGCCCATGCTGATTCAGCGGTATCCCATCTTATGGTAATGCTAAAGGTGACAGTGAAATCGTTGTATGTGTCACTTCCCCCAATCGTTGCGCTTGCATCAACAGGCCCGGTGTTTGTGTTTATAGTCTGGGCTCCTGTTCCTGAGGGATTTATTGCCACAACGATATCTGTCAAATTGGGAATTGTTATCCTAACATCTGTCATTTCGCCCCATCCTGCGATATCAGGATCAATTACATGCACATCAAAACTGTATGTGATACCGGCAAGATAATATCCCAGGGTGTTGGAAAGGGTGGTGGGGGTGTCAGGAGTAAGTGTGACTGATGTTACCGTTCCGGCGCCTTTCCCCTCTATGAAAATAATCATTACTGATGTAAATAGAATTATCCTGCATAGCCTTAATATACTCTCTTTATAAAATAATTTCAGATGATTAGATTCACTTAAGCCTTTGAAATACCACAGCAGTTGAAAAAAAATGTTCTGTATATTTTTTACACTACTGAAAAATGGGGTTCTTTGTCCACTCTCCTCTGAAAATGGCAGGTTCGAGCTTATTTTTTGAAAATATTGGTCAGTATGTATATTTTTTGTCATTTTTTATTGATAAATATGTGGCTGATTAGTAAATTAATATGATGTATTGTATAATAGTGATGAATGATTTTATCATTATATAGAAGAGAAAGTTTATTTGTAAATCAATAAATGAAATAATGATTATAGAATTCGTGGGTTCTCAATGAATAGCAGAACACCTGCCAATTCTGAGAATTTACAGTAATTCGTAGCATCTTTAGTATTTGGCGCATTGAGGTGATAATATGAATCTAATATGCCGTTTGGGTGTAATGATCTTAATACTCATTATTGCATTTATTGTTAGCTGCTCCGATGAGGCTTCGGTGGTTGATCCAAGCCCCGCATTTGTAGAAAATCCTGAGTTCTCCGGCACCCTGAATCTTAAGATGCAGGGGACATATCCTGACAATGGAGATATAGAAATTCCGGTAGATGTGGATATTGTTTTAGTCTTTTCCAAGGCAGTGGATACCTCCTCTATTGCTGGCAATATTTCAGGGATTACGCCAGTGGGCTTCGCTTATTCCGGGGATAATAGAGTTGTAACTATAGATGTGGGAACGCTATCCTTTAACAACTCATATACTGTTACTATAAACTCTGGAATGAGAGCAAGTGATGGATATACTCTTGATCAGGATTATTCCTATTCATTTACAACGGGTTTAGATACTTCTAATAGCTACAGGCCGAGGGTTATTGCAGGCTCCAGATATCCCGCAGATGGGGCAACCGGGGTGAATGTAAATCTTGGGTATGTAGAGGTAACCTTAACAGAGGATATAACAACCAGCACTATAAATTTAACAACTTGTACTATTGCGCCCAATGTTGCATCCGGTGTAGATACATCAATATCAGCGAAAACATTCAGGATTAATCTTTCAACACCCCTGAGCTACAACACTATGTACACAGTAGACCTTACCTCTGGCATCCAGGATACTTCGGGCAATTCTCTTGTTGAGGATGGAGATGATACATGGAGTTTCACCACTGAAAGCGATCCTGATACAGGATCAGGATTACCGGCTATTACATCCGTATGGGTAACTGATGTTGATACCAGTTCCGCGGTCATCAAATTCAATACAAATTATCCTGTAGCTGCTAATCAGTGCAGTGTTGCTTATGGTACTGATACAGATTATAGCGCTGGCGCTGTGACAGAGGCTGGTGGTGCGACAATGAAGACCACGCATTCAGTATCGCTGCCTGGCCCTCTAACTCAGTCTACGATATATTATTTTAATGTCACTGCTGACACGGAATATGAAACGACCGATCCGGTCACAGGGCAGATATTGACGTTTGTTACTGAAGGCGATGGATCGAGCGATACAGGAGCAAGCACAAGTGCGGGTGACAAATCGGATATTGCAGTGATCCAGAATAATAATAGCGATGGCATCCTGGATGGGTCTTCTTATCTATTCTGGATCAATGGCGCTAATATCTATGGCTACTATTTTGTTAATGATACAACGCCCACTGCTCCATGGACTGCAAATGGCGATCTTATTGACACAAACAGCAGAACAAATCTCAGGGCCTTTCCAGAGGGACGAGGATATGCTATTGTTACTATGGAGGATGGCGCAAATAATATTTATGCAAAGGTAGTGTATAATGACGGAGGCAATAACAGAGCCTTCCTTGGCTATGCCTGGGGCAACGCAGAGGGGGATAACGGATTAAACATAGGCACAGGCACAAATCCCGGAGCTGCGATTGTTTGGGGATATCAGGGCAACAACAATGTTGACGGCGGATTTATTACCAACAGGACATCAGGCACCGCACTTGTCTTTGCTGATAATGCCAATTATATATATGATTATGATGTTGATTTTACCTCTTTGGGGATAAATACAGCTACTGACATTGTAGTGGACAGCGCAAATCATGATAACACTGATATAGCAAACATTGGGGGTGCAGGGTCTTTCCGTCATATAATTCAGCAGAATACGACGGATGCAGTCAATGCAACTGATAGCTATGCCATAGCGGATGGAGACACAAACAATGATACGGACACAGCAAGGGATCATCGGATATTGATTACTGATTCTGGGGCGCTCGTTAATGACTATGAGGGTAGCGCAAACAATCAATATGTCTATACAACGCATGGTTATGCTCAGCCCGGATGGCTTGGTTTGGGTGATATTCTGTTTGACGGCACAAATTACAGAATAATCAGCAATACCGGCGTAAGTGCCATAGCTATTACAAAGAGTACAATAGAATCCGGTACAACGACTGGCACCTCTACAGATATTGTAATTGATGCAGGGGCTTTTGCTGCTGTTTTGACTAATGATATAATCAGGAATACTGATACAGGTGAATGTGCAGTTGTTACTAAGATTGATAATGATGAGCTAAATCTTGATAAACATATATTTTCAGTAAACAGTAATCAAAATTACGATATTGATAGAAAGGGGGCCTCAAGATTAACAGGGAGTGTCACTGGAATAGCAGGAGATCAAATCAATGATACTGCTAATGATGGACTTTTAGGTGGATGGGCTACTCAGGGGGTGGTTGCAGGTGATATTATCCAAAATACAACAACAGGGAGTGATTATGCGATAATAACAGATGTGCAGGTATGGGCTGGGGGTGGTTTTATTGAGGTATCTGATCAGGTGTTCATTATCGGTGATAATTATGAAATCTTTGCGCCTAGTGATGTGACTCAGGATATTTCCGGCACATGGACGAATCCTGCAACTTCAGATAGATTGATAGATTCTGCTGATGATTTTACTTTGCCGGCTCCAGGTGTGAGGGTTGGGGATATTGCATATATTAACGCATCAACCTATACAATGGTTAATTCATTGATATCTAGCGCTGAGTTGGAGCTGGTCGATTATGCTGTCACTGCTTCAGGACAGGCATATGAGATCTATAATGGAGAATATTGTGATGATCATTACCCCAATGCAAATCATTTTGACAGCTTTTATCAGATTGAAATGGATGCTAATTTGGCAGTTGCTGATGGCACTGGGATTACGCTTTATGACGCTATAGTCTCGGGCACTGCAGAAGCGCGACCGAGTATCCCGTTATTTGATAACAACGCTGCGCGAGATTTTACAGGTGATGGGGTACTGAATAATGATCTTGTAATAAATACAGATGACTATAATAATCCTGGCGATCCGAACATCGCCAGGGTGGACACTGGGACTGGCCCTTTCCCTGTGCAGCAGAGGGCATTGAATTTAGATACTGATATAATGAGCAATGGCGAGGCTTATCAGATACTTAACCTTAATCCTAATGTAATCAATGGAGATATTCTTGAAACAGGCGATGTAAATAATGTAGCCAGTCAGAATATCCTCGTTGATGGCGGCGGGGAGGCAGATTTTACTGCCGCTGGGGTTGAAAAGGGTGATCTTGTTTATAACATATCAGATCAGATATACGCTGTAGTTGTAAGTGTGGATTCAGCGACACAGCTTACATTGAACAAAAACACCTTTGATACGGTGGGGGATGAGTATATTGTATTCAGCAGTGATGAACGGCTCTCAGAAGCGGGCACGGTTACAACCTCCGGAAATCCATTTACTGATACTAACTCAAACTTCAGCAATGTAGAGATCGGCGACATAGTGCATAATAATAGCACTGGTAATGAAGCCTATGTGACAGTCATTGCAGGGCAGCAGCTTACATTGAGTTCGAATATTATGACAGCAATCGGTCAGAGATACGTGGTAATTCAACCCCGTGTTCTGTTCGCCTGGGAGGGAACAGGCGCTGGCGCTGGTAACATATACGGAGCATTGGCGCGTTTGAGGGATGGTTCGATATATCAGGGCACTTTTAGCATTTGTACACATGCTGATACACTGCAAAATGTAAAAGTAGTAAGCGCTGGTCAGGGCATGGCTTTTGTTATCTATGAGGACTCAACTGATGGAAATATTTACGGCAAGCGTATTAATGGGATTGGCGGTTTTGTTAATGGAGGCGGCACGCCAAGCCGTGGTATTAACCTCGGTTCAGGCAATCTTCTTGACATAAAATCTGACAACAACAACCGGGTATTCGTGCTTTATGAAAATGGCACTGATATTTATATTACCAGCAGGAATATCGATCTTACACAATATTGGATAGATAATTTCACCGGATCTGCGGCAAGTTCAGGGGCGGATCCTGTAATGGCTACCGATTCTGCAAATGGGCCAATAGTTGCCTATGCTGATGATGCCGGAAATGTTTATATCCGACATTACGATATTGATGGGAATGGTGGGGCTCAAGTTACTATAAATGGATTTAGCACCTACGTGCATAATAATGACAGCTATAAGTCGAACATCTCAATAACCGGGGATGGCTCTGATGGTGCCCTTGTGAGTTGGATTGATGATCGGTATTATCCTGAAAATGGCTATATAATCTGCGCCCAGGCTGTTGATGGCGCGGGAACCAGACTTTGGGATGCGGATGCTCATGCTGTAAATGTCGACCTGGATGGTTGTCTCATCGCAATTTCCACTGCCTTTGATGATGACGAGCTATTTATAAAATCCGTTTTCTATAATGATGGAGGAACTCCCTTTGGAGGCCTATTCCTGTGGCTTGATTATAGAAATAATAGAGCTGATATCTATTATGATATAAAAAACAATTAGATTTTATACAATGATAGCATCTTTTGAAGGGAAGTGGATGCAGAAAATTCCTTAAAATTACGGGTATTATATTAGTAGGGGCGAACGGCCGTTCGCCCCTACTAATATCCTCGAATCCATTGCCGCAATATAGCATATCTTGATATTATCATATATTTTCATCAATGCTAATAAATATTAACTAAAGCAAAATCTGGTGCAATTAATTTTATTGAATGATTAGTAATTAAGCAGGTACAAAATGTTAGGTATAATTTTAGATTTTATGATACACTCTAATTTTACTAAGCATGTGTAAATTTAATAAAATTGAAGACTATGTTCAATGATAAAAGTCAAAGATGATAAATCCTCTTGGCATTCAGATACATAACATGATCATATTCATCCGGGCTCAACCTCTTCTGTAGATAGGATATAAATGGGGGTTCTTGGAAAGGGATAGCATTGAAGAGGAAATAATGATCATAATGCTCATAATCTCCGAATCTATAATAATTGCCTACAGGCGCATCAGTGCCGAATATTATTCTATCCTTTCCTATCCCCTTTACAGCCTTGATCACCTTTTCAGATGGGACCCAGGTGGTATCTAATAATAGATTTGAGGCATTTTTCGCTGCATCAATGGCAACATCATTATCACTCCCCTTATTCCCAAGATTCATATGCACCATGATGATTTTTACCTGAGGATGTCTCAGTGCCAATTTTAGCATAAGGTTAGGATTGCAGTACTCATCTGGTTGAGTGTGGAACTGGGCGGGGATATCATATTGAACACAAAGCTCCATGTATGGCTCTACGCTAGGATCGGTTACGCTGTACATATTTAATGAGGGATGAAATTTCATGCCTATCAGTTTTCCATCTCTGAAAAAATGTTCAATTTCTTGGGCGCTGTTTTTTTTATTTATAGGATTACACCAAGCCAATCCCCTTAATTGCTTATGTTTCTTTGCTAGTTGAACCATCTCATTATTAGCCTTAGTATCAAGGTCATCACTGATAATTGATACTAAGGCAAGAGTAATGTTATATTTTTCCATGGATACAATTAGATTATCAGGCTCAAACCCCAATCCTAGATGAGTGTGTCCATCAAATATTGTCATTTGCTGAACCCATTAATCTGGATGGTGGAGTAGAAATTATTATTCATATAATTTCCTAAAACATCGATGTATAAGTAACCAAGTGTTACTCATTAGAACTATAATATTCAATAATACTCTGAGAGTTATACAATACTTTGAGATTATGAATTATAAAAAAAATATTTCAATCATTAATTTTTATTTAAGTAGTTTGGGTTGTAACTGTACCTATTTTAGAAAAGAATATTAAGGTACATTATCAATTCTTCCGATTGATTTATTAGGTTAAAGAGTCTGTTCAAGGATGAACACCAGACTTTGGAAGAGGTAAGCTTATGAAAAATCTCATGAACATGGAGGAGCGTGAGGTAAAACGTGAAAAGATTGCAAACTCCTCAAAAATCCAGGAGTACAGGAAAAAAATCTCTGATGAGGTTTATTTGGATCATGCAATTAGGAAAATCGCTACGGAATTATCAAATTACTTGACTAAATAGGGAGAACTGGTGTAATGATTAATCGAAATTGTTGATTTATATGATATTTATGTACAAATACTAAAATATGATAGAAAAAAGGGATTCTTTTACTACTTTAAAACAGAATAAGAAATTAACAATACTCTTCCTTATTATATTCTTCATCGTAACATTTTCATTAATATATATTTATCGTGTATTCTTTTGGCCGTTTATCTTTGCATGCATATTTTATATCGCCTTAAGACCAGTTTATGATTGGGTAACAAAATATATAAAAAATAGACTCATAGGCTCCCTGCTCGTAACCATTTTCCTCTTTATGATTGTTCTTATACCTCTCTTTTTCATCATGCTTTCATTGGCTGATCAGTTTTATGAATTTTATCTGTTCCTTCATCAAAAAATTAATATTGCCTTCATTAATGATTTTATAAAAAAAAGCGATATCACTAAAACCATTTTTTCTTTTTTTAATATTGAAGAGAGCAGAATATTACAAGAAGTGATAAACTTTTTACAGAAATCCTCTCTACAAATATTTTCTAATATAACAACTGTTTTAACCTTTTCAATAAGGTTATCAATTAACATTTTTTTTATGCTTCTTATTCTATTTTTTTTATTCAAGGATGGTTACAGACTTGAAGAATCATTATATAGTATATTACCCTTTCCTGAAGATATTGAAAAAGACATTATTGAGAGATTAAAGCAGGTAATCAAGATTCTTATTGCTGGAAATATGTTGGTAATGTTTCTACAGGGACTGGCAGTAGGATTAGCCTTTTATCTATTTGGAATTGGGATGTCCCTTTTAGCGGGAAGCATTGCTGCAGTGTTTTCTTTGATTCCAATTGTGAGCACTGCTTTTGTTTGGATACCTGCTTGCGTCTATCTTTTAGTAATAGGTGAGTACCTATATGCTATATTAATGGGAACATGGTGTCTATTCTGGTATATTACACTGGAGAATCTTTTTAAACCAAAGTTTTTCGGTACTACGCTGAATTTTCACCCTTTGTTATTCTTCTTTTTGCTACTCGGGAGTATTCAGGCATTTAATCTGCCTGGTTTAATAATTGGACCTATTTTACTCGTACTCTTTTACTCGCTATGGGAGATATACAAACTGTTGAATGTGTATGATGACAGCAGTGAGTAAACAACCCCATCCTTTCATGACATTAACCCTCTTTATTTTGAAAAAATGCAAATTTGTGGATTAAAGAGATACTGAGATAAACAATACAAAAAGATTTTTTGTTAATAACTACTCATGTATTTTTCCCAATATACACTATTTAATTAAAAATGTATACAGGAGATGAGTTGGGTGTGTCTAAAATATGTTATTCTGGCTGTAGCGTAGCGGAATGCCGGAATCTAAAGCAATTATTAGTAGGTTTTTGTAAACATATAAAATTCCTGTATTCGCAGAGCTTGCCCCTGTGAATACAGGGGGATGACATTAGCTGAGTCGTTACTTCTGTTATATATTTTTTACCTTTATCCTCCGTCTACTATCCTTTACATTCTTTAATTGAGTAATGTTCTGAATTTATTATAAAGTTATAATTTAGGTAATATGTTAATTTAGCTTGAGATAAATACTATGTATGATATAATAAATAATAGAAGTACACTAATAATATAATCAATATATGTGATTAGTGTACATGAGAAGAAAGTCAGTTCTTTATTCGTAGAAGGATTCTGGAATTCAGATTGGAGTAGGGGTGAAGGTTTGTTCACCCCTACTCGAAAAATTGAGAGATATCCCATATTTTTCAATTTTTTTAAAAAATTACCCTATTTTTTTTGAAAAAAATATTATCTTTGTTGACTTTGCTGATTTTTTTTATTATCTTATAAAGATTTTAATAGTGATTCATTATTAACATTTCAAAAGTGAGAATATAAATGATAAATACTTTCTTTAATAATAATAGTTTATTACAAGGAGGTATGTGATGAAGAGAAGTTTATTCAGCATATTAGTTTTATTGTTAGTTACAAATTTTAGTGCATGCGATCAGTACAATTTATGGGGTAATGGCAGTTCACCCTATTTAACTGAAACAACATCAATCTCGAATGATGGGGTTAGGGTTTCGTTTTCAGAAGATATGAACCATATAAGCGTTGAAAATGTTGATAATTATACAATCACTTTAGTAAATGATGAAAATGTTTTTTTAGATATAATTGGAGCTTCGCAGATTTCAGGAGCGGTGGTAGAATTAGAGGTTGATTCTCAGATAGATGAAGAATACTTGCTTACAGTAAACAATGTTCAGAGTATTAGAGGAAAAACAATTGTGCCGCCAAATTCTATGGAGTTCATAGGCGATGCCTTGCCTGAAGTTGAGAATGTAGCGTCAACATCTAATACAGTTGTAAGGGTTACATTTTCCGAAGATGTTGTTGGTGGGGATCCGATTGCGGATCCCAATAGCGCTGAGAATCCAGATAATTATTTAATTACTCTAAGTGATAATCTCGATGTCTCTTTAGCAATTTCAGAAGCGCAGTTGGTTTTCGATAATGTAGTAGACTTAACTACTTCCTCCCAGGAGGAAACGGAATATTTACTCACAGTCAGCAATGTGCAAGATGCAACAGGGAACTCAATCAATTCTTGGGATCCAATAGATCCTTCTAAGAGGGGGGGAATATTTACTGGTAAAAGACTTATAACACTCCCATCAATAAATATCACTAATCCTATAGACGATGATATTTTAAACGGTATGGTAACGATCATAGCTGATGCTTCTGATCCTGACGGAATTGATAGGGTTGAATTTTATATAGATGGGACAATGGTTGGAGAGGATAAGGAAACGCCATATGAATATGGCTGGAATACAATAGGGTATAGCAATGATTATTATAGCATCATGGCAATAGCCTATGATAATTCAGGTGATTATCAAACAGATGATGATACAGAGGTAATTGTAAGTAATTTCGGGACGAAATTGCTGGGTACAATAAGCAATGATTCTGGGAATGGGATAGCGGTTGATTCTGAGGGCAGTATATATGTAACAGGTTATACAGATGGTGATTTGAATGGCTCTTTTGGATCAAGGGATATAATTCTTGTAAAATATAATATTTTTGGTTCAATAGAATGGATAGAGCAATTGGGTACATCAAATGATGATGAAGGGAAAGCAGTAGCTGTTGATGCCAATGATAATATCTATGTGACAGGATACACCTGTGAGGACCTGGATGGGGTAGGATCTGAAAGCTATTATGGGGGTACGGATATCTTTCTGGTTAAGTATGATAGCAATGGCAACACAATATGGATTAGACAATTTGGCACATCAGCAAATGAAGAAGGACTTGGAGTGACGGTTCGTCCTCAAATCGAAGACATTGAGGTTTATGTGACAGGGTACACATTGGGTGATTTGGATGGAGGTTCTTATGGAAATAAAGATATTTTTCTCGCTAAGTTTATTGAAGATGGATCTTTTGGTTGGATTAGACAATTTGGCACATCAGCAAATGAAGAAGGCATTGCAGTAGCCGTTAATGGAAGTGATAATATATGTATAACAGGATATACAGAAGGTGATCTTGATAGTGGCGGACCTTTACAAAATATTGGTGGTAGAGATATTTGTATAGTCAATTATGATAAGGCAGGTATTCAGCAAGGTAAACAGATGTTTGGCACAATGTATAATGATGAGGGTAGTGGAATAGTAGTTGATGTAAATGATAATGTCTATGTGACTGGGTATACTGAGGGTGATCTTAATGGCGAACCTCATTCTGGTGGCTCAAACTCTGATATTTTTCTTATTAAGTGTGATATATTGTTTAATGAGGAATGGACAAGGCTGAGTGGAAATGGAAATGATGATAGTGGTTGTGGGGTGGCTGTTGAATTGGATGGAAATATTTATTTGACCGGATATGTAAGTGATTCTCTTCATGGAGAATCCTTTCAAGGGATTAAAGATATTTTTCTTATGAAGTATATTTCTACAGGCGATAGAGAATGGACAAGACTATTAGGTACAGCAAATGCAGAGGAGGGACTTGGAGTAGCGGCTGATGCTTATAGTAATATCTATGTGACAGGATATACCGAAGGTGACCTCGGTGGACAGACCAATGAGGGCGGCATGGATATCTTTACAATTAGGTATAACTCACTCGGTGATAGGAACTAATTGTTTATAAGTAAAATTATTGACTCTTATGGAGTATAGTTAATGGGGCTGTCTATAGGCTAGAATTTATAGACAGCCCCTTTCTTAATTAATCTATACTGACGAGGTTCTTGCCGGATTTTGATTAGATTATCTTCCATTTTTCTTGATTTAAATATTGCTTATTCCAAAGGGTTTTATGCATCCTCTTTAAGAACAGCAGGGAGGTTCATTGCTATCTCATGTAGTATAGAGATCTCATATTCATAGACCCTTACAGATGTATGGATTTAATTTAAATTTAGTCGTTAAAAGGTTTTCAAATATAGAAAAAAGCTTGAATTATAAATGGTCTCACTATAATTTGTACAAGATTCAGTTTATAATAGGTGTCCTGAATTTGAATTCAGGATGAAAAGGGAATCCTGTTAGACACAGGAGCGGACTCGCCGCTGTAACCGGGGACCAAATCCACAAGAAGCCACTGTTCATCACCCTGCTTTGATTTGAGCAGACAAGTTGAGTGGGAAGGCGTGGAGAGTAGGGTGATCCGGAAGCCAGAAGACCTGCCTATTATGAAGAGGTGAGTGTTTGTAGAGCATTTCATTCTCGAGGTAAGGATGATGTTTACCCGGAAGTAGAATCCTTATCGTCCAATGAAGGACTTTAAGGATTTTTTTATATTAATAGAATATGGAATTACCCTTTAGAATAGGAACCACTTCATACATTTATCCTGATGAAATCATTCCTAATGTGCATAGATTAAAAGACAGGGTAAATGATATTGAACTGCTTTTCTTTGAGGTAAATGATGAGGCTGATATTCCCTCAGTTGAGAACATGAAGGAGTTGTTGCAGATTAGCAGGGATAGCGATCTTACATATACTCCTCATCTGCCTGTTGATTTGCATTTAGGGAGCAACAGGGATTTATTGAGGGAGAGTTCAATTGATAAGGTCGTTACACTGATAAATCACCTATATTATCTTCAACCTCATTGTTATGTTTTACACCTTAATTTAATGGATATAGAAGAGATTAGAATTGATGCTTGGCAGAAGAGAATAAGCGATTCATTACAGTCAATACTCAATAAAACAGTATGCAAGAATAGTGAGATAGGAATTGAAAATATCAATTATCCCTTTTGGTACATAGAAGATATTATAGCTGATAATAATCTTTCTATATGCATAGATGTTGGCCATTTGATAGTAGCAGGGGCTGATGTAGAGAAGCATTTAAACAAATATTTAAATAAAACTAAGGTAATTCATCTGCATGGTGTTTATAGAGACAGGGATCATCAATCCCTGAGGTATATGGATAGGAAGTTGCTCAAAAAAATTTGGAATATATTAAATTGTAATAATTATGATGGGATATTGACCCTGGAGATTTTTTCAGAAAGTAATTTTGAAGAATCCATTTCAATCATTGAAGAACTGTTATAAAGAAGGAATAAAATGGCAAAGCTTATATTTATAACTGGCGGCGCGAGAAGCGGTAAAAGTTCCTTTGCGTTGGAAATTGCTAAATCCATAGAGAGGGACAAGCTCTTTCTCGCTACATGCATTCCACAAGACGAAGAGATGAAGAGAAGGGTTAGGTTACATAAGCAGGAAAGACCAAGTTCATGGAGGACTATTGAAGCCAATAAGGGATTAGCCTCTGTGCTTAGGAAGGAGGTCGAGTCCGATATAGTAATCATTCTGGATTGCCTAACCCTCTTTGTGTCAGCTATGTTAGTGGAGGGGAAGGAGGAGGAGAAAATCAAAAGTGAGGTTAGAGAAATAGTCAGGATAATAAAGAAGGGCAAATCTACTGTTATAATTGTTACAAATGAGGTTGGCTTGGGTTTAGTACCGGACAATAAACTTAGCAGGGATTTTAGAGATATTGCCGGTTTCTGCAATCAAATCGTAGCATCAGGCTCAGATGAAGCCTATTTTATGATATCAGCAATACCTTTACAGATCAAAGGAGGAACAAATTGAAAGCTCTTGATGATGTTGTTAAATGTATAAAACCAATAAATTATGACTTAATGAATAAGGCGCAAAGCAAATTGGATAACCTGACAAAGCCCCAGGGCAGTTTAGGTCGGCTTGAAGAATTTGCCAAAAAAATCGTCTGCATCACCGGCACACTAAGCCCTACAATCCCCAATAAGGTAATTTTTACTATTGCAGGAGATCATGGCGTTGCTGAAGAAGGGGTTAGCCTCTTTCCCAAGGAGGTAACAGAACAGATGGTGTATAATTTTTTACAGGGCGGGGCCGGTGTAAATGTGATTTCCAAACACATTGGAGCACGTGTTGTAGTTGTTGATATGGGGGTTGCTTCAGATTTAAGAGAGGAGCCAGGTTTAGTTGTAAAGAAAATTGGATATGGCACGGATAATATGACAAAGGGTCCGGCTATGAAAAGGGATGATGCTATCAAATCAATTGAGGGTGGTATTAATCTCATTGAAGCGGAGTTGAAAAAGAATAAGGTTGATATTATTGGTATAGGGGATATGGGGATTGCAAATACAACCTCCTCAAGCGCTATATGTAGCTGCATCACAGGGGCGGATGTTGTGGATGTCACTGGAAGGGGCACTGGAATTGATGATGAACATTTGGAAATAAAAATAGATGTAATAAAGAGGTCGATTGAGATTAATAATCCTGATCCAAAGGATCCAATAGATGTTTTATCAAAGGTTGGAGGATATGAGATCGGGGGGCTTGCTGGCATCATATTAGGGGCTGTTGCACATAATATACCTGTTGTATTAGACGGCTTCATTACAACTTGCGCAGCCCTTATTGCTACAACGATTTCGCCAATATCAAAGGAGTATATTTTTGGCAGCCATAATTCTGTTGAAATAGGTCATAGCGTTGCTTTAAATTGGATGGGCATTGAGCCTATGTTCAACCTCAAGATGAGATTGGGGGAGGGCACGGGGGCATGTCTTGCCATCAGCTTCATCGAAACCGGGGTAAAGATACTTAATGAGATGACAACATTTGAAGATGCAGGTGTTTCCAAAGAGAAGAATTGACATAATTATTTTTTCATAAATACATGAGAAATAGTATTTAAATTACGAACCCTCTAATACCCGATCTTTGCAGATTCTAGGTTATTTTATTCGGTTTAGGAGGTCGAGCCATAAAGGCCAGTACTCCACCTCCCGCAAGGAGGATAGCCACAAATGTGAACCAAGGTATATAACTACCTGAAGCCTCGCGAGCCATTCCTGCCAATGGAGCTGAGGATGCCCCGAAAATAGTGGTAATGGGCAAGAGCCAGCCTAAAATTTTGGCAAAATTTTCGCGTCCATAATATGCTCCAATGAATGAGGGAAGGGCTGGGATAATTGCTCCATAGCTGATACCAAAGAGTACAGCGAATACATAGATCATGCTTAGGGATGTGTTTGTCATAAGAATACTCATCCCGACTACCATCAAGCCTAGGCAGATGGAAACAATATATCTCAACTCATATCTCATGGCCAAAAAACCCATACTCAGCCTGCCAACAATACTCATCCCAGGAATTAGACCAAATACAAAGGCGGCTAATGCCTTAGTAAAACCTAAGTCCTTTTCCAAGTAGAATACTAAATGGCCTATCATAGTATTCAGCGCGAACATATGAGTAATAAAAGCTGCCACTAACATCCATATAACCGGAGTACGCAGGGCGTCTCCCGTTTCCCAGTCAACCGGAGTCTGATATACCCTTGTTGAAGGCACATCAGTCGACTCGGATTCCTGTGCATCTTCATCAGTCTTGCCATCAGGTGCTTGACCCAAATCCTCAGGCCTGTTTCTTATAAGCATTCCTCCGATTATTACAGATATAACCACTAAAATACCACTTAAGCAGACCCAGGATAACCTCCATCCTAGGTTAGAAATAAAAATTCTAGTCACAGAGGGGCCGACAAAGCCACCTATTGATCCTGAGGCGACGATCAGAGCAACAGCTAATGATCTTTTCTTAATGAACCAGTTATTGGCTAGGGTTGTGGCAGGTACAAACATTCCAAATCCCTGACCCAAGGCAACGATAACTCCAAATAGTAGATATAGTTGCCAGGCTTGGTTGATGAAGTACATTCCAGCTAAGCCTAAAGCAGAGACAAGATTACCGTAAATTATGTTTTTTCTTGCACCGAATTTGTCGATAGAGATGCCAATCAAGGGGCCAACCAGTCCCATAAGCACCATGAACATTGTGATAACTCCTGCTACTACAGCCAGGCTCGAGTTTAACTCCTCATATAATAATGGGATGAAAACGCCTATTGAATAAAAACAACATGCACAACCACAGAAGTAGACCAGCATTGCTCCAGTCAACGCCTTCCAGCCATAAAATTTTTCAATTGATGAAACCATTCAACTATACCTCCACTTACAATAATTTATGTATTTCGATCTCAATCATCATAAGATCATTCCCAAATGTGTTTATAATCAGATATTTAAGGTCTGAATAATTGCACAGAAAAGAGGGGTAAATGTAACTTCAAATCCATTTTCGTAATGATGAGATAATAAAATAAGACCAGTTGAATCCATAGGGACGACCATAGAAGTATACATAAAAATAGCAAAGGATTTTTATTATAAATGAGCATTTTTATAGTATTATTTATATTCGTTATACTTATCTTTTCAAATCAAGGTTTATCCCAGCGGAATAGAAGTGGTGAAATAATCAAGAATATAGCGCTCATTGTCGCAAGTATGAGGATATGATCAGCGACCTGCATTAAGGTAGCCCCATCAATCATGATCTCTCTTGCAGCATTAATCAGATGAGTTAGTGGCAGAAATTTGGAAATTATTATTATAACCGACGGGCTGCCCTCAAGTGAGAACCATACTCCAGATAAAAACATCATAGGCATGCTGATGAGATTTAATATGCCATTGGATAGCTCCTGACTAGTTGTACGGCAGGCTGCTAAAAGTCCAATGGAGATGAGAGAAATCGCGCCAATAATTGCTACAATCATCAGATTCAAAAAGGAGCCTCGCATAACGAAGTCAATTGTGAAATAACAGGCAATAAAAATAAACGATGTGATGCATAGGGTGATTATTAAGCGTGAGGCTACATGAGCGCTAAGGAATTGGAATGCATGCAGTGGTGTGGCCTTTAATCGTTTCAATATCCCTTTGCTCCTGTATTGTACAATTACATATCCCACACCAAAGAGGCAATTGAACATCATATTCATCCCCAATACTCCAGGGATAACCCAATCAACGTATCGCACTTCTCTTCCTGACACGCTTTGCTTGATGAAGTTATTATTGGAGTATGACATAAGGATACGCTCTAGAAAGTAACCATTTTTAGAGTCCTTGTTGATCCAGTAACGGGTCGGAGTCCCGGATGCAATTAAAAGATCGATCTGATGGTAGCGTATCTTGTCAATTGCCTTTTCCAGATTTGTGAATTCTATAAATTGGATATATTCAATGTTTAAGAAATCCTGGGCTTTTATTTCATTTTTTTCTGTTTTATATACTCCAACTTTATAGACATAATCATTGTCATCTGAAAACACAAATGCAAATCCTAAGATTATGAGTGCTGGAAATGCGATAGACCAACCTAAAGATGATTTATCTCTATAAAATTCCTTATTTCGAGCAATTAAAACAGCTAATAATTTTTTCATTTCATTTTCAGGTTTTAAGTTGATGTCCCGTAAGTTTGATAAAAAGATCCTCCAGGGTATAGGATTTAACCTGAAGACTATTGAGATTAATATTATTATCCAGAAGTCGCTGGATGGTTTGGTCAATATCATTGGTATGAATCTCAACATTGTTCTCAATGAAAGTTACAGGCTCCGGCCAAGAGCCGGGATCGATGTTAAAATCGCTTCTATCCAAATGGACTGACATATTATCAAAGTTTTCCCGTAGAAGTTGTTGAGGTGATCCCTGTGTGATAATTTTGCCCTCGTCCATTATTGCAAGATTATCGCACAATATTTCCGCCTCCTCCATATAGTGTGTAGTTAAGACTATGGTTTTCCCTTTGGCTTTTATTGATTCCACTAACTTCCAGAAATTGCGCCTAGCTTGTGGATCTAAACCTGTGGTTGGTTCATCAAGAAATATAATTTCTGGGTCATTTATCATGGCTAGCGAAAGCATGAGGCGTTGTCGTTGACCGCCTGATAATTTTGTTGCATAGCGATCAAGAAAATCATGCAGGTGACACATGTCTGCTAATTCCTCAATAGGTTGAGTCCGCTTGTAAAAGCTTGAAAATAGTTGTAGCACCTCCCTTCCTGTTATGAAGTCCATCAGCGCTGTGGACTGGAACAGAATGCCTGCATCTTGACGAAAACGGCTGTTAATTTGTTTTCCTTTGTAAAGCACCTCTCCTGATGTGGGTGAAATAATGCCCTCAATAATCTCAATTGTAGTGGTCTTTCCCGCTCCATTTGGTCCTAATAACCCAAAACAGATTCCCTGTTCGATGGAAAAGCTGATGTCGTCAACCGCTTTAACATTTTGATAGTACTTTTTTAATTGTACAACCTCTAAAATTACTGACATGAATAGCGAGTCCTGAATTTTTGTTAGACGATGTTAGCTTACCATCATCAGGAAGTCAATACAAAACGAAGATAATTATATTGATGTGAAACAACTCAATGATACTTCTGAAATAATCTTACCTTGGGGCAAAGGAGGGATGTACGGTAATCCCCAAAAGTAATCTATTTTTTTCTGATACAATTAATAACAATGCAATAAGACCTATCCCCCATTGACTTGTTTACTTCTTTTAAAGGCTAACAGATTCCATATAGTTTCTTTAACATATTGAAAGGCTTCATCCTTCATGCGTGATCTTAACGTATCATAGCCTTGAATTCCGCTAATAATTTCACCTATCAATTCCCTTGCAGTTTGACTGTAATCCATAATGAATCCCATAATTCGAAGGGTTCTTGAATCATAAAAAAGGTCAACCACCTTGCTCACTTTTCCAATTGATATATCTGCCATTTTATTCCATTCCCAATTATATGAATCAATGTCGTTCGAGACTATTGCTTTAGTAAGTATTTCTGCTGTCCTAAAAGCATAGTAGAGGCCCTCTCCTGTGAGAGGGTCAGCTGCTCCAGAGGCGTCGCCAAGAAGCGCCCAGTCTCCCCCGCATTGAATGGCTTGCAGGAAGGTCTCTCTTCTCATTGATGGAATAGCTCTTGCATAGGGTTTATCAATAGATGGAGGTGTAAGACCTGACAATGACCATTCCTTATTTACAAAGCTTTGGAGTTCTGTTAGCATTATTGCACGGTCTGTATTTTTCCCAAGCACTATCCCAACAGATGTTTCTCTGAAACGAGGAAATATCCATGCATAGCCATTATAGCCCTTATAAAACTTGATGACAATGGGCATCTGTACTTCCTCCCGCAGAAGGGCTCCGTAAGCCATGAAGTAGTCATCCCGTGATAAGGGAGATGCAAAAGTCTTCCTTACAATGCTGTGAATTCCGTCAGCCCCGACAACAAAGTCAGCCTCATACTCCTTATCTGCTGTATGAAGTATGATTTTATCATCCCTTCGCTGAATAGCTTTTACACGATATGGCAAAAACTTGACCCCTGCTCTTATAGCCTCATCAAGAAGGATATTTCCAAGTCTCATTCTTGATACAGTAACTATTGGATTGTCTATAGTCATTACTATTCGTCTTCCAAAGGGGGTAATTACTGACATTTTATAGTTTGCTCGACCATTCAAGTCCCATCTATTGATATCAGTGAAATCGTTAAATACCTTAGCAGTCAGTCCACCACCACAAGGCTTTTCCCATGGCGCCTTATGATCAAAGAGCTGAGTCTTTATTCCATGTCGAGCTAAAAGATATGCAAGACGCGTTCCTGCTACACCAGCTCCAACAATTGCTATTCGTCTATTCAGCATTTTCCTTTCTAATTATATTAATGAGTTAAGGCCTCTTTCTAAGATAGTGATAACCTCGAATGCCTGTTATCTTAAAAGTCAGAATCGATTTATATTGACAACACAATAATATAGTTTCATCCTTAAAATTTTTAATAATTATTGCTCATTACAAGTGAATAAAAAAAATCGGCTGCTCTTTACGTTGAATCGCGGGTGATGCATTGTAATTATAAACCATGGTGAAGTAACATTCAATATTGGTATGTAAAATATAAAAGTCTTTACAATCAGAATAGGGATTGCTATTTTGGGTCAAAAGGGTTGAGTCAATAGGGTTTTAAACATATTACGCTCTATCAAAATATAATAAAACATATTGAGTAATATGTATAGATTTTTTCAATGTTCATAATTAGTATATTGAATAAATAACTAATTGGATGGTCAATATCATATTGATATGTTTTGTCATAGTGAATGAAGTGAATCAATCTCCTGAACTCATCAGGGATTGCTTTATAACCCAGTTTCTTAAATAAAATTTTTCATTTCTAAGAAATGAAGATAAGAGGAAGGAGGTATGGATAATGATTAAAACAGAACTATGCGATATGCTTGGAATAAAATATCCTATTATACAGGCTGGTATGGGGCCATGGAAAACTGAGAAATTGTCAATTGCAGCAGCTAATGCTGGAATACTTGGAATAATAAGCACAAGCGGGATCCTTGCAGAATCATTTGGAATGCCTGGGGCAGAAGGTTCTTCAGATAAAGTCAATGAAGAAATCGATAATCCCCGTAAAATGATTAAGAAGCTAATTCACAATGTGGAGGAGCAGACAAGGGACTCAAAAGGGGTATTCGGTATCAATTGTATGGTTTCAATGGAGATGTTTGAAGGATCAAAAGAGGTCCTTGAAGGAACAATAGAATCGATAAATGAAAATCCAAGTTTAAAAGAGAGATTAAAAGTTGTGATCACCTCTGCAGGAGACCCGATTCCCTGCGCTGATATAATAAAACCCTCAGGACTAAAATGGTTTCATGTGGTGCCCTCTGTGCGACATGCCAAGAGATGCCAAAAAGCCGGTGTTGATGCTGTAATCGCATCAGGGCATGAAGCTGGTGGGCATACTGCTTGGCAACCAGTTCATAGCATGGTGCTGCTGCCAGCAATAGTCAGGGCTGTGGATATTCCAGTTATAGGTGCTGGGGGATTTTGTGACGGCACAACCCTGGTGGCGGCTCTTGTCTTAGGTGCTTGCGGTGTTCAAATGGGGACTCGATTTATAGCTACTGAGGAAAGTGATTTTGTTCAGATATGGAAAGATAGGGTATTAAAGAGTAGTGAGATGGATACAATTGCCTCAAGGGGTTTTGTGGGCCCATTGAGATACTTGAAGAATAATGCTTCGGTTGAATTAACTGAGCTTACCATAAAAAATACACCTCAGTTATTTATTGGCGAGCCGGATGATACACTTGATCCTGAAATTTTTGAATTTGAATCAAAGGGCATGTCAGCTCTATTAGGAGATGATGATGAGAAGGCGCTTTTTTTCGGAGGCGAGGCTGCAGGTAGAGTGGATGATATTCCACCAATAAAAGAATTGCTGGATAGAATTGAAAGAGAGGCTGAGGAACTCATCTCATCTATTCCTCGATTTGTTCAAACAAATTAATCAGTACTATAATTTCAAATAATTTTTGTTGTGCTCGATATATTTCAACCTGGATTATTTCACTTATATGGCATTAACTCTATATGGTGTAGGTTGTAATTATATTAATTGAAAGAGAGAAATTATTTTGAAAATTTATTAGAAAGGAGATATATACCATGGGTGAGTGGATGGATAAGTATCTAGAGAAACTTGAAGTTAATCGTTTGGAAAATATTAAGGGCGGCGGACAGGAGCGCATAGATGTACAGCACTCGCTAGGCAAACTCACTGCCAGGGAGAGGATTGATCGACTCCTCGATGATGGAACCTTTGAGGAGATTGGGTCTTTAGTGAGGGATATGCGGCCGCCCTATGACGGTAAGGATAGACCAAGCCCGGCAGATGGGGTAATTATAGGCTCGGGAAAGGTCAATGGTCGTCCTATAATGCTGTTTTCCATGGATTTTACTATAATGTCCGGCTCAATCAGCGATCAGGCAGCATGGAAGCTGGCTGAGTTAATCCAGATTGCAGGATTGAGAAGGATGCCGCTAATAGGAATTATGGATTCTGCTGGTGAAAGATTCAGCATTAAGGGTGGAGATAGCGGATTAAATGCGTTGGGCCGGCTTATTAGAAATTATTGTCTCTATTCCGGCGTTGTTCCAAGGATAATGCTTTTATTAGGCCCTTGTACAGGCACAGTAGCCTCCCTGCCTGCATTGTCGGATTTCTTGATTATTAACGAGAAGACCGGATTTTTATGGTTGGGTGGAGAGATTGAGTCTAAGGAGGCGGGATTGGCTGATTTTCATATGAAGAAGAGCGGTCAATGTGATCTGATAGCTAGTGATGATGAAGATGCGATTGATAAAGCTAAGGAGTTACTCGATTATTTGCCACAGAGTTGCTGGGAAAAGCCGGCTTATAAGGACACTGGCGATGATCACATGAGACGGGATGAGGAACTACTTGATGTTATGCCGGATGATCCGAAGTACACATATGATATTCATGAGATAATTGAGAAGATTGTGGATAATGGTGAATTCTTTGAATTGAAGGAAGATTTTGCCTCTCATATGGTAATAGGCTTTGCCAGATTTGGGGGACATGTCGCTGGTATTGCAGCAAACAATCCTGAAGAGATGAGCGGTGTTTTTGAGATTGACTCCTCAGATAAATATGATCGTTTTATAAATTTTTTGGATGCCTTTAATATACCACTCATTACTATGGTGGATTCAACCGCTTATGTTCCAGGTGATAAATGGGAAAGACTGGGAATAATCAGGCATGGAGCTAAAAATTTACATTCCTATTCGCATCTAACAAATCAAAAAATTACAATTGTATTGAGAAGGGCCTATGGAGGCGCAAATATTGTAATGGGTTGTTCTCAAATGCATCCCGATTTTGTATACGGATGGCCTACGGGAGAGTTTGCACCTACAGGACCTGAGGCGATAGTCCAGGCTGTTTTTCATAAGGAGCTTGATAAGGCAAGAGAGCAGGGGAATTATGATGAACTCTATAATGCCTATGTGAGCGCTATAAGGGAGCATATGAATGTTATGTTTCTTTCAAAGTTCTGGACATCCTATTATATGATACATGATGCTATTGATCCTCGAGATACTCGTTCAAAGATTATAAAGGCAATTCAAGCTACAATGAACAAACAGGAGGAATTGCCTAAAAAGAAGACTTTTATTAAACCTGCGTAATTATATCAAGAGAGGTGAAATGATGGGCGAAAGAATGAACAATGCGATTCAGAGATTACAAGAAATTCATGAGAATAACCTAATTGGTGGTGGGATTAAACATGTGGAGAGACAACACAGTCGAAATAAATTAATGGCACGTGAGAGAATTGACTGCTTGCTTGATCCAGGAACCTTTAAGGAAATCGGCTCTTGTGTCAATACTACCGGTCACAGAATGGACGGCAGAAAGGCTGATGCTCCATGCGATGGAGGTATAATAGGCACGGGTTTGGTTGATGGCAGAAAGGTGGCAGTTTATGCCAGTGATTTTACTGTAATCGGGGGATCTCTGGGTGTGCAGCATATTCAGAAGTGCGCTGAATTAATAATTATGGCAGCTAACTGGGGTATCCCAATGGTTTGGCTGCTCGATTCATCAGGAGGAAGACTAGGGTATCAGGATGTTATGATGTCACATATTGACTGGTACTTCTGTCTAATATCACGATATTCCGGGTTGATACCTCAGATAAATGTATTGATGGGACCCTGTATAGCTGGTCAGGCTTATGCTCCTACCCTGTGCGAATTCCTTTTAATGAGCAGGGAGACAGCCAATCTTTGGCTTGCTGGTCCAAGACAGGCCAAGGCGGCTACATCAGAACAATTTGATAAAGAAGTGGGCAATGCGGATTATCATATGGTCCATAGCGGCACCTGTGATGTGGTGGGCGCCAATGATAGGGAGACAATTGAAAAGACACGTGCTTTGCTTAGCTATCTGCCTTCAAATTATAGGGAAAAACCGCCGGTCAAGGAAACATCTGATGATCCAAACCGCGAGGTCAGTGATCTTATCAAGATCGTGCCGGATAATTTTGATGAAAAATATAACATGCATGAAGTGATTAAATTGTTGGTGGATGATGGTGAATACTATGAAATTAAGGATGAATATGCAAAAAATATCATCACCTGCTTTTGTAGGATGGGCGGCCAGGTTGTGGGTCTTGTGGCAAACAATCCAATAGAGCCGGGCAGCATACTGGAAATAAATTCATGCGATAAATACTATCGTTTCTTACAGGTATTGAATGCCTATAATATCCCCCTCGTAAATCTGGTTGATACGCCACCCTTTGTGCCGGGTGAAGATCAGGAATCCATTGGACTCTTAAGGCACTTTGGCAAGATTTTGGATGTATATTCTAATGCTACCATACCCAAAATCAGCATTATTTTAAGGGAGGCCTATTCTGATGCCGGTAGCCTAATTATGGGTGGTACAAAGGCCATGGGAGTGGATTTGTGCTATGCATGGCCTATTACGCGTTTTGCTGTTGAGGCATCTGAAATCGATTACAGGGGGGTATACGGAAAGGGTATAGAGGATGATGCTTATGAGGGATACCTTAATCGATCAAGAGAGAAGGTGGACGTCTTTGATCTCGGTAGTACATATACATCTCAAGTAATTGATGAAATAATCAATCCAAAGGACACCAGGAAAAAGATTATAGAGGCTCTCACGATTACAAATGATAAGCATGAGCAATTACCTAAGAGGGCAAAGATGCATGGGACACCCCCAACATAGAGCATGGTAATACTATATAGCTTTAGCTGTATTGTAGCTAATTTTGTGGTTCCCACATAATAACATCAGTTATTATATAGCCGTTAGCATCATCGCTTATCTCAACGCACTGCTTTTGAGATGATAACTGCCACTTTACAGCATCAGCTATGATATATTCATTCGCATCATCGGAAATCATAACTGAACCACCAGTGCCTGCATTAAAATAGTATGTGCCGAGATATATCCATGCTCCTCCGCCTCTCTCCTGATTCATGACAACGACATCGGATCCTCCGCTGTAGTTTATTGTATAGGGAACATCAGTGGCGCGGTTGCTGTGCGTTGTCCACCAGGCATAAATATCATAATTACCTGATTCTGGCAGGTTTGGGGTGAAGGTTACAGTGTTGAGTCCAAATCCTGACTCATGGTAGAGAATATCCTTGCCATATTCATAGGTATTGCCGGATGAAGTTGGCCAATCGCCAATAACGAGAGCATCCTCGTTGTCTACTATTATCGGTTCATAAGCTGGTTGTGATACAAAATAGTATGTACCGAGAAGCATAAATTTGGAGCCATTCACTCGCTGATTCACACTAATTGTATCCGAACCCCCGCTGTGCTTGATAGTAAAAGGAACATCGTTTCCACGATTATTATGCGAGGTCCACCAGGCATACACATTATAATTGCCGGACTGCATAATAGCTGGTGTAAATTTTGCAATGCTGGAGCCGTCTCCTGATTCATGATATGTAATATATGAGTTGTTATAACCAGTTGATTCTCCGCCACCTGCCCAATAACCCACAAAGTCAGCCTCATTATCATCAATCACAGACCAACCTGAGTTTACTGTCATTACTTCAATATCTCCTGAACCAGTCTGGCTGTCTTCATCAGTTGCAGTAACAGTTATGGTCCAGTGTCCGGTTTCATCAATAAGTAAAGTCTCATAGCTGTATATCTTATCACCTGGAGTTACATCTCCATGACTTCCATCATCATACATAGCCTGCCCAGGATCCCCGCCAACGGTTGACAGGTCTATTACCACACTTGTAACATTATCGTCAGGATCGGTTATGCGGGCTGTAAAAAGCACTTCTGTAGCTCCATCCGGAGGTATATCGTCTGGCGTCACAGTTACTTCCAGAACCCTTGGACCGAGTTTAGGATCTCTTGCGTAATATTCAGCGCTAT
>JAXHTS010000082.1 GCA_034190085.1 Spirochaetota bacterium | reverse complement strand
CCTAAAGCGGTCAAATCGAATGATAACCTAAAGTAGGAAAAACAGGATCTAAGAGAACGAGTAGCCATTGAAGGTAAGATTGGGGAAGGCAAGAGACGTTATGGATTATCCAGAATAATGGCAAAGTTGCCTGAAATGTAATAAACAATAATTTGAACGTACAGTGAGGGACATAGGCGAGATTTGTAGGACTAGGTGGAGAATTAAAATATTCTTTAAATGGTCAAACAAAACTTAAAGATTAGAAAAATTCTTGATCGGAGTGAAAATGCTATATAGATAGGGATATGGATTTAGTGAGGTTTTTCAAGGTTGGAATACTTATGCTAGATGAAAGGATTAGATTTAGTCTGTGGAAGGTACTCCTGCCAGATTATCAATTTAAACTCTTTGAGGATAAAAATGCTGCATGAACCGAACACTGCAATAGGGAGATATACAAAAATGAAATCACAGAAAGCAAACAATATGATTATTCTGAGTCTCTTACTTGTTTTATTTTTATCTCCAAGTTCATTATGTAACATAGCTGTAGGAAAGTCACATTTGTATCCCCTTGCTATAAAAGGGTATGATACAGTCGCATATTTCAAGTATGGCAAGGCTCTACAAGGTGAAGAGTCATTTTCCATTCAATGGCATGGTATGATTTGGTATTTCTTAAATAAGGAGAATAGAAATTTGTTTGCGAAGAGTCCGGATAAATACGCGCCGCAATATGACGGTTATTGTGCTTGGGCAATGACAGAAGCACGGAAAGCACAAACCAATCCTAAAGTGTGGAAGATAGTAAACGGAAGACTTTACCTGAATTGTAGCAAATCAGCACATGAAAAATGGGGTAGGGACATTCCAGGTAATATCAAAAAGGCCGATAAAAACTGGTTGAGATTTTTTAATAACAATTGATTACATTATTTGCACTTATATTCACAGAACAAATAAATAGTTGACCGTTTGATGATATAACAGTCATTTAGAAAGTGTCAAAATCCGAGCTTTCAATATATCATTATGATGGAAGGGGATTTATTGAGAAGCGTGGCTTATACATATTGTGAAATCCGGTCAAGATGATCGTTTACTCAAGCCTTGTTGCCATTACTTTCATCAAATTTGTGAGCATTATCGTTTCTCATGACTGATATTGGAAGGACTTGTGGTAATCATATCCTCAAATGATTCATTTCGTTGCGCAAAGTCTGGAAAGAGTCACAATCACCTAAGCTACAGCTAATTTTAATAGAGATAGTCTCGGATGATCTTGTTAGAAAGGGGAAAAATTTCTCATCATGAGGCCTGAAACAGTTCTTTGAGATCGAGAAGATAGCTTTATATGTGTTTATATGTCCAGCTTAGAGGAGGCTACAGACCGCATATGAAGGAGTATCTCATTTGAATAAGGATTCCTGATGCTGTTGAGATGAACCTTCAAAGTTGGTTATTTATTTTATAAGTGACAATTCATGCATTTATTATTTTACTCTTTTGATTTACTCTATTTAATATTTACATAACTTATATTAAGGAGGTGTTTATATTCTATTTTAGGGATATCGCAGGCTTTTATTATAGTGATTCCTATTTGCTATGTAGTAATAATAGATTAGGATCTTATCATAATCAAAGCAGGATTAGATATTAGGCGATGTTTTAATTGGATAAGGAAGAGATTGATGATGTACTAATGATTTATTGAAGTGGACAGCAAGGTTATCGTGCTTTTGCATTATATGCTTCTTTTGCATAGTAATCATCTCACTTGTTTACACTCGGTTCAATAGAACGGATTAACGATATAATGCTTTGTTGTGTGCGGAACCGATGTCTATTATAAATATTATAATTACTACTAATACAAAGGATAATCTTATGAGAAAAGTTACCAAATTATTAATGTTCCTCTTTTGTCATGTCTTAATTGCCCAAGCTACGATGGAAGTGCAAGCTAGGGAACAGCATGTAAAGAAACCCAGCCCCAAAGAAGCTTTGATCATGCTCAAGAAAGGCAATAAACGCTTTTACAACGGGAAAGCGACCTATCCTCATGCTGATGCCTCCCGTATAAAGCTGGCAGGAAGGGAAAATCAGGGAAAGTACGCCTACGCAACTATCATTACCTGTTCAGACTCGCGTGTTCCTGTAGAGTTAATCTTTGATGCTGGTGTTATGGATATTTTTGTAATCAGGGTAGCGGGTAATGTTTGCGATACTGATGAAATAGGCTCAATTGAGTATGGGTTAGCGCATGTACACACACCCGTGTTTGTCATGTTAGGGCATACACAATGCGGTGCAGTAACTGCAGTAACTCATGCGGTGCAGGGCAGGGGTCATGCTCTCGAACGTAATATACCTCCACTAGTGGATAATATTATTCCAGCGGTCAAAAGGGCGATGAAGAGGCATAAAAATGTTCATGGAGATACAATCATTAAGTATGCCATTGAGGAAAATATATGGCAGGGTATTGAAGACCTTTTTATGAAAAGTCCGGCAGTACGTAACCTTGTTAAGGCTCAAAAAGTCCAAGTGGTTGGTGCAATCTACGATGTCAGTACAGGAAGAGTAATGTGGTTGCCCACAAAGAAAGTTGATATAATTCTTAGGCGTGTTGAAGCCTCTCCAAACAAGGAAACAGAACCGTTCGCTTCCAAATAAGACACATATCATTAGCCTAAAATCTAATTTTTCAATTGTATAATGTGTTAATCCATCATCAGAAATACCTCAAAATATCTGTTACTTAGAGTCTATTTCAGTAGAGAGGAAGAAGGGAATTTCTTGTGAATCCTTACTTTTAAGTGTTTATAATTCTATGGATTTTGCTCTAAGTAACAGATACAATAATCTTATTTGACTGATTAGTGATTTTATTATATATTGTTTTCGATCTTGAAAATGTCAATATACTAATCCTATTACATCCGATATCTTTGAATGTCCTAAGGAGCTATTTCTCAGGGGAAGGTTTATGAAGAAAATGCCTTGAGAATTATTGCTTTTTAGTGTTTAATAATGCTTACTTAAATTAGCCCTTTATCGTAATTATGAGAATTAAAACAAGATTCATATATATATTAATGCTTTTGGTTATTCCCTATGCTCTTTCACCAGCCATTATGTTTGATCCGGAACTGAAATGGAGTTCTATTAAAACAGCGTACTTCTGGATTCATTATCACCAAGGATTAGAGGATGAGGCGGAGAGGTTAGCAACATTAGCTGAAAAGATTCACTATAGGCTGCAAAATGAGATAAAGTGGAAGCCATTTTTAAGAACTGATGTAATCTTAGTGGATAATAGGGATATGGCTAATGGATTTGCAACACCCTTCCCATTCAACAGGATTCAAATTTATATTACTAGGCCAAAGCTTGACAGCCTTCTGAATCACTTTAATGACTGGATGGAGCTTATATTTACGCATGAGTATACGCATATCCTAAATCTTGACACAATAAATGGAATACCATCCCTATCCAGATACACCCTTGGGAGGGTCTGTTTCCCCAACGCTTTTCTCCCCATCTGGTTAATTGAGGGTAATGCGGTTTATCATGAATCAATAATTTCAAACTATGGGAGGAATAACAGCATCTATACTGACATGGTAATGAGAACAGAAATACTCTATGATAATCTAAAATCCATTACCGAGGCGTCAGCCTTTCCCAGAGAATGGCCTATGGGTAGGGTGCCTTACCTATATGGAGGTCTCTTTATCGAATTTTTAGAAAAAAAATATGGAAGGGGTAGTATTGCTGATGTATTTGTTGAAAACTCATATAATATTATACCCTTTTATGACAATACCTTCCCATATGTTATACCCTTTATCGATACAAATGCTGAGAATGTATTAGGGGAATCATTTGTCACACTCTGGGATGAATGGATTGAATTTATCAATATTAAGTATAAAAATCAAATATCAATCATAAGGGAAAAGGGACTAACAGATTATAATCTGATAACAGAGAGCGGATATGGCACATCTCTTCCAAGATTTAGCATAAATGGGGATGCCTTATATTTTATTCGATATACAAATTATAACAAACCAGCGCTAATGAAATATTCCATGGAGAAGCGAGAAACCAAAGAACTCTGTGCGGTAAACTATCCCAATAGTATAGCCATATCAACTGATGAAGGGATATATCTCTCTGATGCAGAATATTACAGATCTTTTTCAATATACAACGAGGCATTTAAATACAAAAAGGGCTACAAGAGGCTAACCAGCCGACTTCGAGGTAGTTACATAGATGTTTCATCATTGGATTCTAAAGTTGTATGTGTGTTAACGGAAAAGGATAGATACTCACTTGCTATCTCTGATATAAGGTTCAATGAATTTAAAAGGATAATCAGCAACAGCGATATCCAGCTTGGATTTACAAGATTTTCTCCCGATGGAAAGAAGATTATTTTTTCTATTAAAGACAGAAGAGGATACACTGATCTAATGCTTCTGAATATTGAAAATAATGAAATGTTCAGGTTAACAGATGATATGTTTAATGATATCACTCCCTCATGGCATCCTGATGGGAGGAAAATTCTATTCTCTTCAGATAGAAGCGGCGTCTATAATCTCTATGAAATTAACATTCAAGAGGGCACTATTACACAATTAACCAACTTATTGGGTGGCGCCTTTTCGCCAGACATCTCACTGGATGGGAATAGAATAGCCTTTACCTCATATAATAAAAATGGTTTCAATATTGCTTTAATGAAGTATCCTAATAACGAGCCTTTAAAGGAGGAAATTGATATAGTAAATACGCCCATCAACTTTTTTGAGCGCGGGAGGGATATCCCTCAATCAGATAAAAGGTTTCACAGAAACAGCTATAGTCTATGGAATAGCATATTCCCGCCATTCTGGATACCGATCATTGCATCGGAAGAGATATATAATGATGAGTATCAATGGGTTTTGGGGTTCTATACCCTAGGCACTGATACACTTTTCCAGCATTCCTATACTATTAATTGTTATGCTTATACACATGAGAATAGGGTGGATATAAATATACTATACATGCTTTCAAGGTTTTACCCCAATATTATCTTTGAATATGAGAATGAAACCCTTTTCTATGGTGATGATGAATTCCCATGGAAGGATAAAAATCCTTATGCCATCAAAAGGACTATTGAGAAATCAGGCATTGTAAAAATATTTATCCCTTTCAAATATTATCATACATATCATTCTTTTTCATTTTCTTATATTTACCAGAAGGCCTATACTGATTCTTATCGTATTATTGGGCATGATCCTATGAGGTGGACTAATATTTTAGCAAGGATTCGAGGTGTTTACTATTTTAGAAATACTGATATGTATTCTTATTCAATCAGCCAAGAAAATGGCAGAGCCCTTTTCTTAATTTCCGATATTTATAGTAAAAGAATAGCCTCGGATTACTCTTTCTATAAGGTTAGGGGCGAGTATGCTGAGTACCTTCCAGGAATAGCAAGGAACAATGTCTTAATGCTTCGCATTAGGGGAGGCGCATCCTTCAATAATCCGGAGGGTTGGGAGCCATATAATCTCGGAAGATTTGAAAAAGGGGAAAAGGGAAGTGTGTCAACTGATGAGGATGAATTCGGGTTAAGAGGATATTCCGCTGGACTCGTCTATGGCAATAGAATTGCGACAGGAACAATTGAATACCGATTCCCAATACTTCAAATTGACCTCGGATATGCCACTTTTCCAATAATGTTGAGGGATTTCTGGTTAAGCCCTTTCTTTGAGTATGGAAATGTATGGGACAAGAAAACACGTATTGAAGAATTCAAATCAAGCGCTGGAATTGAGCTTCATACGAGGATTACTCTTGGATATTATATAGATTTAACGGGATATGTTGGTTATTGCCGTGGATTTAATGATTATGGTGAGGATCAAGTATACTTCGCTGTTGGAACTCTTTTTGAGGGAGCTTTTAAGAAAAACTATGAATGGCTTGACTACTTATGAAGGTTGAATCAATATTACATATAGTTTAGATTTTGGCATATATTATTATATTAAAGGAGTATGAGAGTGGGAGAAATAAAAAATTCCATTCTAACTATCAATCCCCCTGATTATAAAAAATCAATAATGAAAGGAGAAAATTTTTATATAAAATTCTCCCTGTTCACTCCTGATGCTGAGGCCCTTCTCATAAGGATACTACACCGATATCTGGAAAAACATGATATATTATATATGAAGGATGTATTGATTACAGTACTCAGAGAAGTGATAACCAATGGAGTGAAGGCTAACACAAAGAGAATGTATTTCAGCAAAAAAAAACTGGATATAACAAAGAAAGATGACTATCGCAGCGGCATGGAGACATTTAAGAAAGAGGTTTATGAAGAGAAGAGCGAGATCTTGGAAGAAATGAAAATGTCAAACCTATATGTCCAAGTTTTATTTAAAAATTCTCCTGAAAAATTGAGGATTGAAATTATTAACAATACCCCAATTATTGAAGAGGAATTAACAAAGATAGAAGCCAGGATTAAAAAGGGCTACCTCTATAATGATGTTTCGGAATCCTTTGGTGATGTCCTTGACGACTCCGAGGGAGCAGGATTAGGACTTATAATAGCGGTAATGTTATTGAAAAATGCAGGTTTTTCTCCTGAATCATTCAATATTACAACGGATAAAAGGCGAACTGTTGCTCAGTTAATTATTCCACAAAAGTTAAATCGGTCTGAGTTTAATTCAAAAATTGCTGATGAAATATTAAAAGAAGTTGAAAAAATACCTTCTCTTCCTGAAAACATATTGGAGATCCAAAGGTTATGCTCTAATCCGAAATCAACCATAAAAGAGATATCCGAAAGCATTAAAAGAGACCCAGGGCTAACAACTTCAATATTAAAGCTTGCTAATTCGGCCGGATACATTGTTCTAAATAAAGTTGAGACGATTGAACAAGCAGTAAAGATAATTGGTTTAAAGGGGATAAACACCCTGTTAATAGCAAGCGGTGTTCAAAAGATAATGGATTCAAGGTATAGCAGGTTTAAAGCCATATGGGATAACTCATATAGGGCTGCCTTTTATGCTCAGAAAATAGCAATGCATGTAAAAAAGACTGGGCTGAGTCAATTTGCATATCTATCAGCTCTTCTATCTGATATTGGGAAAATCGTTCTTCTCGCAATCGAACCTGAAAAGACAAATAAAATCAAAGAGATTGCTGGAATAAAGAAATTTGAGGACTCAACACTTATTGAAGAGATTACTATTGGCATTAGTCATAGTACCCTAGGCAGCCTTATATGTAAAAAATGGAAGTTTAATGAAGCATTTGTAAAGACCATAGAATTTCATAATAGGCCACATATAGCATATGAAAAGTATAGGGAGTTGATCTATATTGTATATTTGGCAAAGGTTTTTACAGAGATTGAAGATAATAAATATAGGTTTGAGGTTATTGAAAAGGATGTTTTGGAATATTTCAATATAAATAATAGTGAAGATTTTAAGATGCTACATGGTATTTTATTAAATTCCTACAATGAACAATATACAGTATAAAAATCAATGATTGAGTTTAATAGGCTTAAGGCTTAATGCAGTTTGATTGTTAATTTCAATCATTCTCCTGAATTTGAAATTTATTTTTCGTGATTACCATTTCATAAATTTTTAAGACGCCTTGCTTCCGGGAATATAAATATAATTAACTCTACTCCATATAGAGTTTATCATCAAGCAACAACCATAGATGATAATTTCAATAATTACTTGACTTAATTATACTTCTCATTTACGTGTCTCCTCATTCCTATGAATATGAAATCCTCAATGAAGGAATTTCGAAGTTAATAATCAATAAACGATTTATCCTTCCATCTGATCTCCATATTAAATGGGCTTTTATCAAATCATTTATCATAAGTCTTAGGTGTTGATCAGGTTTTATGCCATATCAAGGGAGGGGGGTTGACAAAGTAACATAGCAGGTATATTATTCAGTGTAGATATACTTGATTGCATATTATAATACATAATTGTTTCTAGGGTAATAGACCGTGTATTTTCAGGATATCATTTCGAAACTTAGCGAGTATTGGTCCAGTAAGGGTTGTACTATTTTCCAGGGATACGATTTAGAGGTGGGTGCCGGGACCTTCAACCCTGCGACCTTTTTACGAGTTCTTGGGCCAGAACCATGGAATATCGCTTATGTTGAGCCATCTAGGAGACCTGCTGACGGAAGATATGGTGATAATCCCATAAGACTTCAACATTACTATCAGTTTCAAGTTATTATGAAACCTTCACCTCTAAATATTCAGGAACTTTACCTGGATTCCCTAGGTTATTTAGGGATTAAGTTAGAAGAGCATGATGTAAGATTTGTTGAAGATGACTGGGATTCTCCGACTCTGGGCGCTTCTGGACTTGGTTGGGAGGTCTGGCTAGATGGAATGGAAATAACTCAATTTACATACTTTCAACAGTGCGGGAGTTTTGAGTTGGATCCAATATCCGTAGAATTGACCTATGGCCTTGAACGGATATGTATGTATATTCAGGGATTGGATAGTGTCTATGATATGAATTGGAGTAAGGACATATCCTATGGAGAGATTCATCTAAGGGATGAGTTCGAATTCTCTCATTATAATTTTAATATAGCTGATATAGATAAACATTTTAAGCTGTTTGACATCTATGAAATGGAGTGTATGGCTATTCTTGAAAATCCTGATGTCAGAATTGTGTTGCCAGCATATGATTATGTGTTAAAATGTTCACATGTCTTCAACATGCTCGATGCTCGTGGAGCAATCTCAGTGACTGAGAGGGTTGGATATATTGCAAGGGTACGTAAGTTAGCAAGATTATGCGCTAAACAGTACCTTGAGATTAGAGAAGAGATGGGATTCCCCTTATTAAAAAAGAATACAGAAATTGGAAAGGCTTGATTCAATGGTTCTTGGTATTAAAAATCTGGATAAATTTCTAACCGAGCACGATAGATTTATAATCTCAACCCATGAGAGTCCTGATGGTGATGGCATAGGAGCTGAGATTGCATTTCATGAACTATTGAATCACCTTGGAAAGACCTCACTGATATTAAACTCAGATCCAACCCCCAATAAGTATCACTTTCTTGACATGGATAATGAGATAAAAATTTTAAATGATGAGTTAACGCATCTAGAGGACTTAAACAAATACGCTGTGATTGTTTTAGATACAAATAGCTTTGATAATATAGGCTCTGCATATAAGATTTTAAGGGATAGGATTACAGATGTTTTTATAATTGATCATCATGAGGGTGGTCAGGATATGTTTGAGGAAAATTTTATCAAGGCTGAAGCGTCTTCAGCCTGTGAGATTGTCTATGATATCATTATTCACTATAACCTTGAACCGAGTTTCAAATCGGCTCAAGCCCTGTTCGCTGGAATCCTTTCTGATACAGGCTCCTTCAGGTATCCCAAGACATCCCCTGAAACCTATGAGATCGCTTCCCATCTTGTAAGACTTGGAGCATACCCCTTTAAGATATATGAAGAGATTTACGAAAACAATTCTCTGGCCAGCTTTGAACTCAGAGCAAAAATGCTTGCAGCCATGGAGATCCATTTTGACAGAAAACTTATACTTATGAAATTAACCCCTGAAATGTTAATCCAAACCGGCGCTCCGTTTTCTGAGGGGGAGATCAATATAAATCTTCCCTTAACGATCGAGGGTATAGTAGCGAGCATTCTGGTTAAACAGGATATCGAAGGTCCAGTAAAGGTTAGCATGAGGACTAAAGGCGATTATGATGTTGCGGAGATTGCCATGGCCAATGGTGGCGGGGGGCATAAAAATGCAGCTGGTTATAAATCAAAGCTTTCTATTGATGAGACCATTAAAATGGTTTTAAATGATATGAGCAGATTCTTCTCCTAAGTTGAACTCTATAATAATTCCCTAAGCTCCGCAATAGCCTTCATATCGATTTTCTTAAACCTATCCATAATGGATTCAATATCCTCTCTATTGCTAATGTTGAAGGTTAGCTTAATCGTTTCTCCTTCAAAGTACTTGGGATAGCTTATCTGAACACCCATACCCTTGAATCTCTTTACAATACCTTCAGCCCTCTCTCTCAAACCTGAATATTCGGGATACCTCACCCTAAATATTCTATCAAAAAGATGATTCTCCTTTTCCCGTCTATCTTGTATTGTGCTCACATCAATGTCCCTCAAAGAATTGAGATTCCCATCCCTCTTGTAAATATCAATAATATAATCAACAATATTCTTGAAAATATTGATGCGCATGTTAGTGACGATAATCCAGTCTATAAGAAGGGAGATGCCCTCAGAGGGTATGTAAAATATATTTTTTATTGCTTTATAGCCGATCTCTTTTATATCAAGGTAATCTTGTAAAATTACTGGCAGATTAACTATATTTTCATATAACTCATCTCTTCGAATAAGCTCATCTGGGATGTTAAGGTATTTGCTCACAGTAGAGAGTATTTCATTATTCAATCCGAAATAGTTTTTTAAAATATTAATAGCCTTTATCCTGCCAATAGGACCGATCTCCCCTCTGAGACTCTTTAACAGAATATATTCAAGAAATAAGCGGTCGGGTATACAATCTAACACAAGTGAATCAATGTATTCATAATCCAACTCCACTAAAACCTTTATCCTATTGTGACCAAAGACAATTACATACCTGTCATCCCTGCGTAATAATATTGGAGGATCCAGTAGTCCGAAGTTATCTATAGATCTCTTCAGCGTTACAATACTATTTTTGCTCAATCTAAAAAAATCATCACCCTGATCTATTTTTTTTATCATTATTCTTTGGACGTCATCCTTTTTAAAAAAGACCATGAGTTAGATCAGTCCTCGCAGAAGATCATTAAGCTCATCAGGATAAATAACAACCACCTTATTGAGTTTTTTTAGGCTGCGTTCTGCAGGTTCGGTCAGCATTGCTGTTGAAATAAATAATCCAATTTCAACCTTAGCATCATTTATTCCCTGGGCAAAATTTCTAAGGGTAATCTCACCCACCTTCGCCTCACCCCATCTCCTCACCCATATAAGAACCTTTTTCTTATTTTCCTCGGAATAAGCGATAAAATCAACTCCGTCGGATTCTCTATAAGTCTGCAATATCTCATCAACCTTATATCCCATTTTAGATATAACTCTATTTGATGTTATCCGAAAGCTTTCTGTATCGATAGCTAAAAACTTTTCAATTCGATCATTCGAATCATTGACTGAATCTGAAGCAATCCTCTTTTCGCCATTCTCAGCATCAGTAATCTTTGTCTTCACAAGAACATTCTTTATATCAAACTTCTTGTCGCTCTTCAAACCACATATGTCCCATAAAAAGTTACTGGGGAAGGCATTTGCCTCCCAATCCTCAATATAATCGTGAGCAGTCATCTCGAAACCATCATCAAAATCTGAAGATGCCTCATTATCCCTCTTAATATTTTCTAATAAAACCTCAATATTGTCATAATCTCTATCCAATTGATATAACTCATTCCAGTATTTTTGAGCATGCTTGGGTTTTTCTAACTTTAAACATGTGAATCCTAGATCATATAGAGTTAGTAACACATTATCCTGCATGTTATTACTCCTCGCAAATTCCAATAGCTCTTCAAATATCTTTTCTCCTTCATCTACCTTATTCGCAAGAATTAGCGTAAAGGCTAAAAGTCTCTTTGAAATATACTGTACATCCACGTGTGTTACTCTATCCGCAAGCTTTTTTAGATAGGAGATGGCTTCTCTATAATTCTCCTTACCTAAAAGAGCGATGCCGATTGCAAGATTGGCGATATCAGATTGTGGCCTGATTGAAACCGCCTCTTGGAAATAATTAACAGCGTCATCAATTTTATTGTTTTGATAGCTGCTTATACCAGCACCAAAATAAATCTCAAAATCATCCTTTCTTAACTTTAAGAGTCTGTCAAAATATCTTTTTGCGATTCCAAATTCCTCCTGCCCAAGGGTGATGAAAGACACATGATAAACAGCATCAACATCATCAGGGTAAATGCTCAAAACATCCAAATAGGTCTGGAAGGCATCCCCAATATTCCCCTGAATATAATATGCCTTGGCTAATCTCTTTTTAACATCAATCCTATCCACCTCAGTGTCATATTTATCTATGCTTATAACCTCCTTCAGATGTGACACAACCTCGTCATTTTTCCCTAATCTTTTATAGAGTTCAGCTATTTTGAAGTGAATGTAATAATTAGATGGCTCCAAATCCAATATTTTTTTATATTCTAAAATCGCCTCCTCGAACATGTTCTGTTTAATGAAGCTTTCAGCTCTGTTCTTCGGTTCAATTTTAGGGGCAATGTATAAAAAGTAGTATATTAGAATTCCAATTATTATTATCACTATTAATAATAATACTGTCAACATGCTATCACCATCGTTTATGAACCAATATTCTCCTATTCAGTTGCAAAGATATAAATTCTCAATATTAGTATGTAGTATTATCTGACACTCTATGAGAACTATGTGCAGATATGTTCACACAAAGGATAATGCATATCCCTGTATGATTTAAGATGGTTTGTGCTATTTTCTATTTTTTATAAAATTTGATAATTGTTGGCCAACCATTGATCAGATATGAATTGCCAATTACTTTTTTGACTAGAAAATCTTCTCCTTGTTCAATCCTGACTCCAAAAGGGAGGTTAATCATTATATTTGGAGGGAGAAATTTAGGCGCTTCATTAAAACGAAACTGAATATCATCTTTTGTTGATATAATATTGATATTGATGTAACCAAATCTTGATGGGGCTTTCTCTATTATTATTTCTTTGCCTTTGGAGAACCAATCCGCTTTTGGTACAGGTAATAACTCAAGCCTATCTTGAAAATCAATAAAGAGAATTGACCTCAGTAAAAGAAAAAAAGCAGACAACACTTCTATTGAATCCCCTTCTCCTGATATGCAGAGACCTGTTTTAGGATTGATGAACTGGGGTAATGCATAGCTTTCTTTTCCTAATTCTATCAGAGTTGTAACAATATCATACACCCTCGAATCCTTTATTAACAGCAGATTCAATCCGACAATTATTGTGAATAATAGATTACTTCCACCTATAGATTTAAAATATATTGGTGTATCCTTAAAATTTTCCAAAATCCTATCAATGACAACCTTCAAATCCTCAATCTTTAATGAATTGACTGTGAATGGTAGCCCGGCAAATACCCTATAACAGAAAAATTCATTATCATCTCTTTTTAACTTGTTATCATCCAACTCCTTCTCAAAATAATATCTGAGATCATCTAAGATCAATTCCTCAAGCCTGGTTGATTCCTTATTGAATTTTATCTCATCTCCAAAAATTCCAAGACACCTCGACAGATAGGAAAATTGATTGAGTGAAAATGATACTATAATCATATCATAGATATGGCTCTCATGTAAAAAATAATTTTCAATGGAATTTCTCTCCTCATTTAATCCCTTATCCTTGCCCCAAAGGTTGAAGGATCTGCTATAGAGTTCAAGGGCAATATTCTTGATGATTTTGTATTTCGTCTTAAGATAATCTATATTTCTAGAATGAATAAAATAATCAGAAATTGAACTTATGAGATAACAACCACCAATAAACTCCAAGAAGTCCGCTTTATCAGTTAGTATAAAATCGTTTAGTATAGAATCAATAGTTTTGGAGGATTCTGATAGATATCCCATTCTGTTTAGGGCAGATGTGAAGTAATATATTGATTTCATGTTAAAATTTGAACATATTGTTGCATTTGATAGATCCATATCATAGGAATTGATAACTGACATCTTTGAAGTAAAAAACCAATCCTCTAAACATTTTTCAGGAAATTTCAGATAAAAACCATTTTTCATCCAAAAATTTGTATATTGTATATAATTTTTTTTCAGATTTTTAAAATTAATCTTCCCATCAGCTGTCTCGTTTTCTTTTGATTGGCTTAATCTCATTTTTAGCTCATTCGCTCCATTATGAAGGTTATAACCCAGAGCTAAAGTTGCCATACCGAATCTACATTTTTCCTTATCTATATTATCCCTAGTTGAAGTAATATCAATATCCCCCTTAATTCCAATGCTGCTTAATAGGAAATCGGGCTCTTGATCAATCAATACTCTATCAATATCATTTATTCTCATTCTTTTTGTTTCACTTATATAATTTACTGATTCAATTCCACCAAGGAAAAGCGAATTATAGGGCCTGATAACAACTAACAAGCTAGCAGCTTCCTTCCTATTATATTTACAATCTAGCTCAATAATCACATCATCACTATCATTTATAGCGCAAAAGACGTGCTCAATTAATTCGAAATCCCTTTCCTCCCAGTTCGTAACAATAATAAATGTTTTGCTGTCCCTATACTGTGTTACATGTTTCATCCTGTCTTGGGCCCTGAAGAGAAATCTACCCCTTGAAATCCAGAACTCAATTGACCAATTGTCATAAGATGGGGAAATCATCCCAGTAGGATCAATTTTTGTTTTCCCTGTTGAATGTAGATTTGACAATGAAATACAATTTCTATTAGTTGAATTTAATAATAAAATTGGTTGATTTGGACTGAGAGATTTTGAAGTCTTATTTAGGGAATCATTTATCCAGAGGGGCCATCTGAAATTTGAAAATTTTTGGTAGAGCATGTAATTTTTTATTCCTAAGGCAAATTCCTTACTGTATATCTCAATTTTTTTGCTATCAATGTAATCTAAATCGAATAAATTAATAGTAAATTTCCCGTCAGTATTATCCATTTTCACAATCCCTTTGAATTATATATGGAATCATTATCAGCTATAGATAAAGGATTCAAGTGCCTCTGTTTCAGTATCAAAGATTTCAAAAATATCAATTAATTCAACAATATCAAAAATTTTCTTAACATCGTTGTTCATATTACATATCTTCATCTTCCTCATATTCGCCTGTAATTTTCTCATGGTAGAGACAAGGATACGTATTCCTGAAGAACTCATATATTCTACATTTGATAAATTTAGGAGCAAGTGAGAATTTTGTTCTTCATCAATAATTCTGTTTATCTCTTCTTCAACATTTACAGAAAGATGAATGTCTAATCTACCTGAAAGATAGATAACAAGCACATTTCCCACCCTTTTCATCTTTAATTCCATTGGTATGCTCCTTTAATTGTGTGATTATCAAATCTGTCTCGCTTCTCACTATCGGGCAGTATGAAATCAGGTAACATGTTAATAAAAATAAAATATTTCAATCAATTCCCCTTATTAAGGTGAAAGACTAAATAATTACCCATTAGTTATGGGGATAAGTTATCAAATGGGTATCCAAGGATCGGAGTACATAGCATGTATAGAACAACTTAACAATATCAGACAGGAAGCAGGTTTATGAGAAAAATGTGATTTTGTAGAAGAGAATTTCATATTTTTTTATACTACCATTCAAATTATGATTGATAGGTATTTTGAATTTCTGTTGCCTTAGGACTATTCAACCACTGACTTTGCACTTTTATTTGTTATAACCAAACCAATAATTGTAAATATTAATATTATTAAAAAAATTATACCAAAAAGAGTTACAACCCCATGGCTAAATCGTATCCCATTAATTAATAATAAGCAAGATGATAATATAGGGAAAACAATGCTAGTATAATATATCAATCCTCTATATCTTAAAGGATCAAAGAGCGGTAAAATCATTGATAAACCAATAGAAAAAAGCATTGCTGCAAAGCCTCTCGCCATAAAGTATAGAGGAGCCACAAAGGTGTCGTATTTTATTCCATTAAACCAATCTTCAGTTATGTTGATTGCAAAGATCCTTCCAAATAATAATGGTGAAATAAAAAAAACAATTCCTATCAATATATAAATAATACCTGTTATTAGAACAATTACTTGAAGAATGTTAGTTGCTTTTGATCTCATATTCCCCAACACTTCCCTATCGCCAATTTCAGTAGATCATTTAAGGACTGAAAGGGGTGACACCTTTGTTCTCTACATATCTACTCATATTATACTTACATATAGCAGCTAGCATTAACCAATAGATAATTCAATTAGATAAACCAAGTTGATATTTTATCCAGCATAGTAGTGATAAACATTATTATCGTTAAATTGTTTATCATCTATTATTTGTGAGGAAAATAGCAAGCAAAATTTCTACAAATTAAAGTATGTAATGTTCAATAGGGTATTATACTCATTAGATTACGTTTAATTCAGACTACAATTTTCAGATGGATAGAAAATCCATAATCCAATATTCACACTCAATAAGCATAGTAACAAATGTATAATATTTCATACAGCAACTAACTGTCTATATAGTGATATCAATCCTCTTCAATTGAAATATTTAGAATTGGTGGAATGCTATCATCTGTGTATTTTTCTTTAATTGAAAAAATCTCTTCCTTTATTGACATAAAGACATCCACAACTTCAGGATCAAAATGATTGCCACGATTTTTATATATAATTTCATAAACGGTGTCTATTGGGATTGGAGCTTTATAGGGCCTATTACTAATCATCGCGTCGAATACATCAGCGATAGCAGTTATCCTTCCGGCAATGGGTATCTCTTCACCCCTTAGACCTAAGGGATACCCACTCCCATCCCATTTCTCATGATGTGTGCGTGCAATAACCTCGGCCAGCTGAATAATCTCAGAATCAGAGCCCTCTAATATCTGCCCTCCAATGATAGTATGCTGTTTCATGATATCCCACTCTGTAGGTGTTAGATTACTTTCCTTTAAGAGTATTCTATCTGGAACACCGATCTTTCCCAAATCATGCATCTGTGCTGCGTAGATAATAGCCTCGGTTAATTCATCATCCATATTCATTTTGTGAGCAATCAATGATGAATAACTGCTCATACGCAGTATATGAGTGCCCGTGTCCTCATCTTTATATTCAGCTGCTCTTGAGAGTCGGTAGATCGTATCTAGTGAGGCAGATTTTAGCTTTTCGATGGATTGATATAGCTGTGAAGTCCTCTTTGCAACCTCTGCCTCTAATCTTTTCTGATATTCAAGCATGTAATCATTATATTCCTTCACTTTGAGAATGGACTCCACTCTGGCCCTCAATTCAAGCTTATCTACAGGTTTAGTAAAATAGTCATCAGCGCCGGCTTCTAAAGCCTTTACTCGATCTTCCATATCCTTTAAGGCTGAAACCATTACAATAGGTATAATTCTTGTTGTCTCATCCCTTTTTAAGCGTCTGGCTACCTCATAGCCATCCATATTTGGCATCATAATATCAAGCAATATCACATCAGGTTGATCCTCTTTCACCTTTCCAAGAGCCTCCTCACCATCATTGGCTAATATAACATCATAACCAATCGGTATCAACAAGGCTTCCATAAGGCGGAGATTTCTATCCTCATCATCGACTACTAATATTTTGGGTTTATGATCCATCACTTCCCCTGTTTATTCTGAAATATATTTCTTTACTATTTGAAGTAATTCACGTATATCAATAGGCTTAGTGAGATACCCATCAGAACCAGCCTTAGCTATCCGATCCTTATCCTTATCCATTGCAAATGCGGATAGCACTATTATGGGAATATTCTGAGTCGTTTTGTCAATCTTAAGTATCTCAATTGCTTTAATTCCATCCAATATAGGTAACTGAATATCCATTAGAATAAGGTCTGGCATTTCATCCCTTGCCAACTCAATACCCTTTTGACCATTTGTTGCTTCAAGTGTAGCATATCCTGAAACCTGAAGCAGGTCTCGAAGCAACTTTAGATTTTTTTGCTCATCCTCAACTATTAGTATAACCTTATTATTATTCATTTCAAATTTATAATTATCCAATCGTAGCTGGTCTTTCCTCTTGAGATAAGGAGACTTTCTTCAATAACCTCTCTGGCTCTTCTCCATCCTCTGGGAAAGCAGCCAGGGAAAAGGATACAGTGAGGCCATCTATAGCCTTCTCAAGCTTCCTTTTAAAGCGAATACAGGCTGATTTAGCCTTTTGTATATTGATCTCTTGAAGAATTAGATTGATATCTCCCTCATTATCTATTCCAATAAAATCATAGTCTCTCTTTTCCTTTCCAATTACATCCATTATCTGCAAGACTTCTTCCCCAAAATCCTTACCATCAGCATGCAAACGGCATAGAGTAAATGTTCTTTCATACCTTTTACTTAAACTTATAATCCTTTTTAGATGATTCAATACTGTCTCAAAGTTTATTATTCTGAATAAAGATATTTCATCCTCATATTTTATAGGGAGCTGGAAAATAAACTTGCTGCCTTTACCTTCTCCTTCGCTTTCCACCCATATCTTCCCTCCGTGCATCTCTACAAAACGCTTGCATATTGAAAGGCCGAGTCCTGTGCCAGGTGTTTTGTCATGTAATTCATCTCTAATTTGATGAAATTCATGAAATATCTTTTTATGATATTCAGGAGGTATACCTATTCCTGTATCAGTTACACTAATGATCAACTCCCTCCACTTTCGATGAGTCTCTAATAAAATAGATCCGCCATCAGGAGTAAATTTTGATGAATTTGATAAAAGATTGAATAAAATTTGCTTTAATTTCCGTTCATCAACCAGAATCTCGAGTTCATTTAATTCTGGTTGTGTAATCCTTAGATCAAGTTTAATATTATGTTTCAATGCTTTCTCTTTAATCATTACTAAGCTGTTTTCCAGAAGCTCCTTAATATTGACCTTAGATAGCTCAAGCTCCATCTTGCCTGACTCAACCTTTGAAATATCCAGAATGTCATTGATCAATTCAAGAAGGTGCCTTCCGCTCTCGAGAATATCCTCCACATACTCAGCCTGCTTTTCATTAAGTTCTCCGAAAAATTGCTCCTTTAGGACATCAGAGAAACCAATGATAGCATTCAACGGTGTTCTTAATTCATGTGACATATTCGCCAAAAAATTGGATTTTGCCCTGTTGGCAACTTCTGCACTCAATACTGCCTCCTCAAGCTCTTTTGTCCTTTCTCTGATTCTCTCTTCCAATTCCACATTAATGGATTTTGTCTCTTCATATTGTCTTGTATTATTGATGGCAGCGGCAGCATGTGTTGCCAATGTTTCAATAATATCCTGATCCTGTATTGAGAATTCATGTGAATTGAGTTTATTGATAAGTGAAATGCTACCTAAAATTTTATCCCCATAAATAATTGGCGTTCCGAGGAATGATCTTATGTTAGTTATGCTTTTATGTAAGTTTACATTTTTTATCCCTTTAAATATATCAGCAGTCCTGATTGTCTTTCTTTCGTAATGGAATATATCATGAATCGTATTTTCCATTATCCAAGATTTTATGATTCCCGCGTCATCATCTGAAACGCCATCCTCAATAGACTTAATTATTTTTTCATCGACACAATACAAAAAAATTGCTGAGCTAGCCCCTGTGAGTCTCTTTGCCATTGAAAGCGTCTCTTTTGTAATGGTATCAATATCTAATCTCTTGGAAATTAAGATTGTCGCGCTAATGAGGCTGTCCTTTAACTTTGCAAGATTTCTATTGATCTTTTCTGCGCGCTTACGTTCTGTAATATCTCTGACAATCGCTTGAATTAACATCTTCCCATCGATTTCAACCCTGTTTAGGTTTATCTCTGTATCCAATATTTTCCCATCATTGCTTATTAACTGCCATTCGAAAAATTGAGGTTCTCCTGAAAGAGCGGATTCAATCTTTTCAAAGGCGCTTTCCTTTGACCAAAGGCTGTCTGGTTGTCTGGAGGGAGCAATCTCATATAGCTTATGCCCCAATATGGAATCATAGTCATAACCAAACATTGCCTTAATCCTGGGATTACAATCAATTATTGTATATCTATCCAGTAGAAGAATCATATCATTGGCGTTTTCAAAGACAGCTCTGAATTTAGATTCAGAACTCAAGGTACGTTCTTCTGCCTCCCTAAGATCGGTTATATCTCGACCCAGAACGATGCTGCCAATAATTTTGCCATAAATATCCCTCAGAATAGATCCAACAAATTGGTAGGGTATAGATATTCCATCCTTTCCAAGGAGATGCACTTCAACTCCTGCATAACCCTTATTAAAGCCCTCTTTAATTTTTTTATCTATATTTAGTATCTCCTCTTTGTTTGAGAAAAAATCACGTGGCGACTTCCCCAGTAATTCCTTGCTGGTTAAGCCAGTTATAACCTCCAGCTTCTTATTCCATTTGAATATATTTCCCTTAAGGTCAAGTATGCAAAGGATGTCTGGTATGGCATCCATAATTATCTCTTGTTCCAATATTGCTTTATTTAACGCTTCCTCCCTTTGTATCCGCTCAGTAATGTCTCTTCCCACAGCCGTAATACTGATCGCATTACCTTGCGAATCCTTCATAGTAGCAGCGTTCCAGCGATAGGGCACATTTCTCCCATCCTTCATGCATAGATGACCCTGCACATATATATGGTCATCTTCTAATATTTTTTTCATTATTTCGGGAAAATCTGTTCTATCATTATCATTAAATAACTCAGATACATGTTTGTTTTTCAGCTCCTTGCTGGAGTACCCAGAGATATTCTCCGCATTTTTATTCCATCTGATAATATACCCATTAAGGTCTAGCAGAACAATAATATCTGGGATAGCATCCATAATACTCTTTTGCTCTATTAGTGCTAAAGATAGCGCATCCTCAGCTTGATTACGCTTGGCCTCTATTGCTCCCAATTCGGCTATGCGTTGGGTTATCTCTTTTAACTCAATAAGGAGTTCCTTTTTAGTTTTATTCTCGATTTTCATTCCATACCTTCGATTCTAATCTATAATTCACCTATTTTATTTTTATGCGCATGATAATAAATGAAGTAATGATTTTAGAAATAGTATAAACCTTTACTTATGAATAACCAAAAGGGAGAATAAAAATATGGTTTTTTCTGCTTTAGAGAAATGAATATCAATTTTCACGAATTGTTCAATACTATAACTATAAATCATATTTATATAACAATAAAGTAAATTTTAATAAAATCTATAAATATAGGTTTTAGTATATTTTCGATAAAGTGTACAGATTTTATAATCACTTAATAACGGTGGTTCTCTCCTCCAGTGTTAGTGAGAACCATACAATACTTGCTGCTTATCAAAAATTACCCGGATTTTAGAAGGAGTATTCAAATTATTATTGATTTATATAGGGGGAATTAACACATATATAATATGTGAGATAGAGAGAACTATTTGATGGCATTTGATGATTATAAGTTGAATCGAATATGAAATAATGAGAGTATACAGGATATATTTATAATTAGGAGGTATTGAAATGAGAAGATTTATTGTAGTATTATTTGTTTGTTTTGGGGTATGCGCTTACTCAACCTGTAAAGAAGATTCAAGCGATAGGATAATGTTTTATCCAGCCACTAATCCATATCCGACTTTTAACATTTCAAGTATACCTTCAGGGAACACATGTCCTCATGGCGGCATCCAGATTGAGACGGGTATTGATGACAATAACAATGGTGCGTTAGATCCAGAGGAAGTTGACAATACTGAAAATATTTGCAATGAAGGGGCTCAATATCAAAACATGATTGTAGTTGCCAAAAAAGGAGGCAACTATACAAGCGTCCAGTCTGCGATAGACAGCATCGGTAATGCGGATGCCGACAACCCTTACCTTATATGGATTGCACCGGGTGTATATAGTGAAACTGTGGTAATGAAATCCTATGTCCATATCCAGGGGGCTGGCCAGGAAGTGACTATCATAACAAGCATGGTCGGTGGAAATGCATACCCCCCGATCGAGGGCACGCTAATATTAACATCAAACACAAGCCTGCGGGATTTGACAGTGATGAACAACGGCACTTCAGACTACAACACAGCCCTATTGACCGAGGTAGGCGCCAACTTCACTCAGATTGCAGATGTGACGATAAAGGCGCAGGGAAGCGGCTTATACAACTATGCCATATGTATTTCAGGTAGCGGTACAAACATCGAGCTTCTAAACGTCACTGCTCTGAGTGAGAATGGTAGTTTATTAAACTGCGGTCTGCACAATCGTGATAGCTCAACAGCTACGTTGCAAGGCGGCACTTTCACCGGGAAAGGTGGGGCAAGCGCTTACGGCCTTTATAATAACGAAAGCGCTACTTTGGATGTAGAAAACGTCACTGCCTTGGCTGAGGAGAGTAGCAGTAATTATGGTCTTTACAACAGTGGTAGCGCAACGGCGATTCTGCGCGGTGGATCCCTTACCGGACGTGGTGGATCCACCTCTAGGGGTATATACACTTATGAAGATTCTACATGGTTGGATGTCGAAAGGTGCAGCATCTTGGCCGAGAATGGAAGCTCAAGTAACCGTGGTCTGGAGAGCAGTGTTGGAGCTGATTCAATAGTGACACAGAGTGTCGTAGAATGCGCGGATATTACAGTTATAAAAAGTGGTGGAGGTGGCCCAGTAACGCTTACCGATTGTGTGTTGGTAGGCGGTCTGGCTCAAGGCAATGTGAGTTGTGTGGCAGTTACGAGGAATGATACCTTCCTAGCAAGTGGTTGCCCATAATATTACTAGAGCGGGATTGATCTTTGTGTGTTTTATACATATATTCCTATGAAAATCATCACAACTAACCTTTCGAAACAATTTGTGCTCATTCTAAATAGGGGGAATGTCCCACTCAATGTTGTAAATTGAATAGCATCCCCAACTTTTTTATGCAACCTCTAAATTGAAATTAGTAATATTTTTCCCTTTTGTAATTGTATCAATATTACGAAGTAAAAGGTTTAGATACTTATGGCCATTTATCTTTCTAAAGTTCCTCTCACTTTCTACAATATACATCATTCAACGCATTCCTTATTGCTTTGCCGCCATCAATAACTGATAATTTTAATACTGATAAATCAAATCCCCGTTCTATAAGATTATGTAAAAGATCAGTGCAAACCCTGCTGTTCTCAGTAGAACCCTCCCAGGCTCCTAATGCAGCCTTATTACCTTTTTTATCTATGCCTAATACTACTATTACTGTAGTTTTTACAAAACAATGCCACCAATCATTAAAATCGGATATTCTTTCTTGATAGGCCCATTCCTCCATGCCTCAAGCTTTGCCTTTGTCATAGCTATGAAGTCTCTGCTTACTGAACTCTTTGATTCACAATTTGTTCTCAGACCTAATGAACCCGTCTCAAGTGATCTCTTGTGTTTCCGTGTCGATACTCCAATAATCATCTGTTCAATCTGCCTTTGGCTAAATATCTCACTATCTTTATATTTCTTGACCGTCTTAAGTTCTTTCTCACTGTTATCTTTTATATTCCTCACTCGAGGATGTAATAATTTAACGTTCCTACCTCCAAATACTGTGGAGGTCTCAGTCATACTCCATCTCGTAAATTCTCTGCCTATTATATGTGTATATGTTTTTTCCACATATCTCTGTTATCTCCTCTTCTATGAGTTCCGTATAAGATTTTATCCCTAATGATATTATCTGATAAAATAATGAATCCTCTACTTCTTTGTTTAATACATCTTCTTCAATATCAATAATACTTGCTTGATCTTTAATTACTCCTTTTTTATTGGTATCCATGGTGGTTATCTCCTTTTAATTATATTTTTAACTTAGCCCATTATCTAATAATGGGCTTGGAGAGGCCACCTAATTTGCATCATTGAATGGGACATTCCCGAGGATTGTAGATTATAATTATTAAAGTGTAATTAATTTATGGGAACCTCTATTAATTAAAAATTTTTTGTTGCCAGCCTGTGCAAACACCTGATTCCACAGGGTTTGTGAATAAGGGTATTGTCAGAAATTTAATTAATAGAGGTTCCCTTATAACAGATATAGATATATAACGCCATAATTACAATTTTCATATAAGATCAAAATTTAATCTCTATTCCAAAATTTGGCATTATTGCAATATCTTGCATGCTTGTTTCAGGTCCAACATCAGAGGGCCCAACATTACTGGGATTACGCGAGCTATATGGGTATCTATAATCCCATCTTTGTATGTTAATAGCTTTATGATTATAGATATTTAAGATCTCTATATAAAAATTGATATAACCCCTTGGATTGGGTCTTTTAAGGCTATATCGTAAATCAAGCCTGTGCTGCATAGGGAAATGTTTGGTATTTTTTTTGCCATAAATCGGTACATAGCGTATCCCGTCTGTATAATTATAATATTCTGCATCAAATTTTGATCCTATTATTGGGGTATAAGGAAAGGATGAATATAATTCAAAACGGCTGCTAATTGTATGCTGTCCAAAAACGTAACCCCCTGTCAATTTTACAGAATGCCGCTGTTCATTTTCAAAGTTAATCCATTGATCGCCATATTCATCAATTCTATCATTTAATTCAATACTATAGAGTCCGGGGTGTGTGGGGAGCCCTGATTTTACTTTTGATTTAGTATAGGTGTAGCTAATATATCCGAAAAAACCGTCTTGTTTAATCCATCTATCCTTTCGGAGCATTATTTCCATACCCTTTGTTCTTATCTTGGCAGAATTAAGGCCAAGTAAAAAAGTGCCATCAGGTTCGAAATGTGGATATTCTTTTCCAATGTCATAATAATAATTATTAAATCCCTCAACCTTAACAGTAAAAAGACCTATTTCTTGCTCAATGCCGATAACGCGATGGATAGCCTTTTCCGGCTTCAGTTTTTTCCCGATTTTGGCAATATCTGGATTTTTATCAAAAATATATGGATTTGTTTGTAAAAAATAGCTGTACTTCCCTCCAGCAGCAGAGAGGGTTGTTCCTGTAGGGAATTTATACCCAATCATTATTCTGGGATCCACTGATATAATCTGTGCACGGTTGAGATATTCAGATCGTAAACCGGGCAATAATGTAAAGCCTTCAAAGGTAAGTTTATTTTCAAGATAACCGCCAATAACATAATTCAATATTCTTTCATCAAGCTGATAACCAAGCATATGATCAGGATCTCCCAGGTCAGCACTATTATTCTCGTTCTGATCACCATGCTGAATAACACTCTTCCCATGTGCAGTGAAATAGTATATTCTATATTCCAATCCTGTTCTCACTTCAGAGTGGTCATTCCACCATTCAAATTTGGTCTTATTTTTTAAGCCCACAATATATGGGCGGGATGTTATATGTATATCCTTTGCCCAGTATGCTACACCGGGCAATGGATAATCATTATAGATATAGCTTGAGTTTAGTGAATTAAAGGTTACAAATTTATTGTTAAATTTTTTTGATGGCATGTAGGTATAATAGAGTCCCTGTGCGTGATAGATTTTATTCATCTTAATGTCAATTATCGCAGCAAGGGGATCTTCTTTATCGTTAAAGGCCTTGTCTTTCTTCATATTCATATAATCGCCGCCACCTATAAAAAGGAGGGAAATAGAATTTGTGCTGTTAATACAGTATTTACACTTTGCCTGGTAATCCCAGTATATGGGAAGCATCTTTGGTATATCCTCGTTGATTCTCGATATTATAGCTGTCACGAGTCCGGGGTAACCGAATCTGCCGGATACAATAACATATCCAGCATTTTCTGTATTGTTTTTGGCGCTGATGAACCAAGGCATATTGAATACAAGATCACCATTTTCATTATGCGATATTGGCGCCTGAAGAAGGATGTTTGCTGATAATGCGCTTAGATCACCATACCCTTCAAACTTTTGAACATCATCAACAGTAGTGATGTTTATAATGGCAGCTGTAGCTGAACCAAACTCTGCAGGAAAGGCGGAGGCATATATATCGATCTCGCCTATAAGATTGGTATTAATTATTGAATGCAGGCTATTATAATGAAGTGGATTAAAAATTGGTATATCATCAATATAATAATTGTTAAATCTCTCATCTGCTCCTCTAATTATTAACTGGCCAAATAAATCTATTCCTGATCGAGTAATCCCGGGAAGGGTGGCAAGCGCATTTAACGAATCCCCTAAGGTTGCTGGCGCTTGCTTCAATTCACGTGCTGTCATAATATGGCTTGATATGCTTTGAATGTCTTTTCCTTTCCTCTTTGTGGTTGCATCCTCCCTTACAGTGATAGGTGTGAGGATAATATCATCAGGACTCATTTCATCCGTTGTATTATTTTGTTCATTCTCTGACTTGTCCTCTTCAGTAATGATGGCTCTTTGAGAATATAAAGCTAAAGACGTAATCTGTAATAGTAAAAGGATAAGAATAATATTATAAAACCTGATTTTCATAATGAATAATCCCTTTAGATAACCTCTAAATAAGTGACAGCTAATTTCCACGAGCAATGGGTATTATTCTACTTTCCTCATCAATATTGTATGAGAATTGATTTCTATTGTAAACTTCTTAGTCCTACTGTGTCATAAATTTTTCAAATTTGCCGATAATAGTATCGGCTATTAAAAGGCAGGATAAGAATATGGAAAGACATGAAGAATTTCAACAATATCTTGAGTTTTTATGTAAAGGATTAGGACATTCAGATCGTTCACCAGGTTTTATAGATTATTGTAAAGGACTAATGTTGTCAATTGAAAGAAAAAGTATAGAACCGCTAGCAGCTCATAATGATCCATATAATGTACAAGCAAAGCATCAATCCTTGCATCATTTCGTAGCTAAGTCAAATTGGTCTGATCAGGCGATATTATCATTAATTTACCAGTGGGCAACGCCTTCATTGAAAGATGGGAATAACTATTACTGGATTGTAGATGACACCGGTATTCCTAAAAAAGGCAACCATTCAGTTGGCGTGAGTCGTCAATATTGCGGTCAGTTAGGCAAACAAGAG